>JBEEMV010000298.1:0-22045 GCA_041192505.1 Bacteroidota bacterium | reverse complement strand
AAGTTAAGGCATGAACAATGACTTGAAAGTTCATGTTGCTAAATTCCATAACAGCGATTTGATTTAAGAAATGAAGACATTGAATTTCGGAAAATATATTTGCACTTTTCATTCATTTTGCCACACTTACTCAAAATAGCATAGCACCTTTTAATATCCTTAATTTAGGAAACAGAAGTACTTCACTTTTGTGTATCAAAATACATAAAAATGAACCTCAAAAACCTTTTCCGATTAGCTGCAATGATTGCCATTATTGGTTTGCCTGCTTGCAATAACTCAAATAAAATTATTGCTTTCGATCCACGATTTGCCGAACATATTTCGGCTTATACCAATGGAATGATAAGCCGAAATAGTAAAATAAGAATTGACTTAATGCAAGCCGTTGCATCGAAAAAAGGTATTCCAGATAGTACATTATTGGAAGATATTTTTTCTTTTAGCCCAACCTTAAAAGGAAAAGCCGAATGGTTAAATGATCGTTGTATTTTGTTTACACCCGAAAAACCATTAGCCCATAAAACTTTTTACAATGGCATTTTCAAACTTGGTAAAATCAAAAAAGTGAAAAATGATTTAGAAAAATTTCATTTTCAATTTTCTACCTACGAACAGCATTTGTATGTAACTGTAGAAGGATTAACCAACCCAAATTATTTTGATTTAGATTGGCAACAACTAGAAGGAAAAATTAAAACTGCTGATAAAGAAGATACTGCATTATTAAAAAAATGTTTAGAAATAACGCAAGATGGGAAGCCATTAAAAATCAGATTTCAGTGGAGTGAATATGGCGAAAATGAATTTAGATTTTTTGTAGATAGTGTGCAACGTAAAATAAAAGAATCGGCAATTGCTGTAAATTTTAATGGCAAATACATTGATGCAAATGAATACGGAACGCTGCCTGTAACGGTTTCTTCGTTGGATGATTATAGCGTACGAAATACAACTATTAAAAATGAAAACGATGAACAATCGGTACAAATGGAATTTACCGAACCGCTATTACCAACTCAAAACTTAAACGGAATTATTACAGTATCGGGTATTGATAAACCCAGTTTTTCAATCAACGGAAATATGGTTGAAATTTTTTTCAGTGAACCTGTAGTAGGCATCAGAACTATTGCTGTGAGCAATGCCATCAAAAATTATAAAGGCTATAAAATGAAATTACCTTATCAAACTAGTTTAGAATTTTTGCCTCCGTTTCCACAAATTAAAATAATTGGCAATGGCTGCATATTGCCCAATTCACAAGGTTTAATTTTCCCTTTTCAAACCATTAATTTAAAATCGGTTGAAGTACGAGTGGTTAAAATTTTTGAAAATAATGTACATCAGTTTTTGCAGGCAAATGAGTTGGATGGTAGCGAAGGATTGCATCGTGTTGGAAAAATAATAAAAGAGAAAAAAATAGATTTAGTGTATGACAAAAACCATTCGGATAAATGGGCAAAGCATGTAATTGATTTGAATCAACTGATAAAGCCCGACCCAGGTTGCATCTACAGAATCTCTATCAAATTTGAAAAACGTGATGCCATTTATTCATGCGATACCACCAATCAAAACAATGTAGTTGATCAAATTCAAACTATTCAAAACAGTATTGATGAACAAGAAAAAAATTGGAATGAAGATAGTTGGAACGATAATTCATTTGATGAATATGAAACTTGGGAAAATTATGGCGATAATGGAAACCCTTGTGATGATTACTATTACAGAGGCAAAGCAGTAAGCCGAAATATTTTAGCTTCAGATTTAGGAATTGTTTTCAAGCTAGATGAAAATAAAATGAGCTACACATTTGTAAGCAATATGATTACCACCGAACCAATGCCCAACACTACCATCGAATTTTATGATTATGCAAAACAAATAATTACAAAAGGTATTACTGATGCCAATGGAAAAGTGAGTGTAATGCTTTTGCAAAAACCATTTTTATTGGTAGCCAAAAATGGTAAACAACGTGGATACATGAAGCTGTTAGATGCTAATGCAAATTCACTTAGCAAATTTGATATTGATGGTGAAGAAATTCAAAAAGGTGTGAAAGGCTTTATCTATGCCGAACGTGGCGTTTGGCGACCAGGTGATTCGATGTTTATTAATTTTGTATTGTATGATAGTTGGAAAAAATTACCTGCCAATCATCCCGTTTATTTTCAATTGACTGACCCATCAGGAAAAATAATTTTTCAAAAAACTACAACTGCAAATGTGCATCGCACCTACGATTTTAGAACCGCAACTGGCAGCAGTGCACCAACAGGAAATTATCAAGCTACGGTAAAAGTGGGCAATCATCAATTCACAAAATCATTTCATGTTGAAACCGTAAAACCCAATCGGTTAAAAATTAATTACACTTCAAAAGATTTGTTGATTGAAAACTCAAACGATTGCAATGTGCAACTAAAAGCTAAATGGCTGCATGGTGCTGATGCAAAAAACCTGAAAGCAAAAGTGTATGCCAATGTTCATTCGGTTGAACCCAAGTTTAAAAATTATAAAGATTATGTTTTTAGTTCGCCATTAAAAAGTTTGAATGGCAATGAAATTGTTTTGTTAGATTCAGCATTGAACACAACAGGCGAAGCAAAAATAAATTGCAATATGCATTTAAAAAGCAATGCGCCTGGAATGCTTACTGCATCATTGGTTACAAGAGTTTTTGAAGAAGGCGGCGATTTTAGTATTGATAAATTTTCGTTCGCTTATTCACCATTCGAAAAATATATTGGTTTACAAACACCTGCCAACAATAATGGAATGTTAGAATTTAATAAAAATTATATTTTCAAAGTGGCTTGTGTAAATCAAAATGGAATACCTGCCGATGCTAAAAAAATTAGATTGAGAATTTATAAAATTGAATGGCGTTGGTGGTACGAAAACGATGATAATGAAGCAAGTGCTTACTTAACCAAAGCAGGAACATTGTTGGTAAAAGACTCATTACTATCAACAAAAAATGGATTTACAACTTTTAATTTTAAATCAATTTTGAATGATTATCAGCGCTACATGATAATATTAACGGATGAAGAAGGCGGACATCAAACAGGAAAAATTATCAGTTTCGATTATCCTTATTGGCAACAAAATAATCAGAGCAGAGCCGAAAATGCAAGTATGTTAAGCTTTTCATCCGATAAACAAACTTATAAAAAAGGTGAAAAAGTAAAATTATTAATTCCTTCATCAGCCAAAGGAAAGGCATTAATTAGTATTGAAAAAGGAAGCAGAGTGGTACAAACTTTTTGGGTAAGTACAACAAAAGGTCAAACAAAATTTGAATTTACTGCTACCGCTGATATGAGCCCAAATGTATATGTACATATTACACTTACACAGCCACACATCAATACTATCAACGATTTGCCAATTCGTATGTATGGCATTGTGCCAATAATGGTGGATGATGAAAACACACATTTGCATCCAATAATTTCAATGCCCGATGTTATTCGTCCTGAAAGTAATGTGTGCATAAATGTGAGCGAACAAAGTGGAAAAGCAATGACATACACATTAGCAATGGTAGATGATGGCTTGTTAGATTTAACACGATTTAAAACACCAGAAATTTGGAATTCGTTCAATGCTAAAGAGGCTTTGGGCGTAAAAACTTGGGATATGTATGACAACGTGATTGGTGCTTATGCAGGCAAATTAGATCATTTAATTAGCATTGGTGGCGATGGAAGTAATGATGGTAGCAGCACTACTAAAGCCAATCGTTTTAAACCTGTAGTAAAATATTTAGGACCATTTTATTTAAACGCTGGGCAAAATAAAATGCATTGTTTTAAGATGGAAAATTATGTGGGCAGAGTAAGAGTAATGGTGGTGGCGCAAAATGAAAACACATTTGGTAATGCCGAAAAAGAAGTAGAAGTAAACAAGCCATTAATGCTGTTGGCAACTATGCCAAGGGTGGTTTCGCCCGAAGAAATTATTTTGGTTCCTGTTGATGTATTTGCTATGAAAGATAATTTGAAAGAAGTAAAAGTAGAGTTGATTACTAACGATTATTTTCAGTTGCAAGGCAATGCTCAACAATCTATTCATTTTGAAAAAAAGGGTGATGAAATTATTTTTTTCAAATTAAAAGTGGCACAAAAAGTAGGTGTAGCAAAAATTAAAATAAAAGCTACAAGTGGCAACGAATCAGCATATCAGGAAATTGAATTAGATGTAAGAATGCCAAATCCTGTGATGGCAAAAACAAATGAATTTAAAATAAATGCACAATCGGAAGCCACCACCGAAATTAAATTTGATAAAATAAAAGGAACAAATTTTGCAACGATTGAGTTGTCGAATATTCCGCCCATTAATTTAGATAATCGGATGCAATATTTAATTCAATATCCGCATGGATGTATAGAGCAAACTACTTCATCAGTATTTCCGCAATTGTATTTGAATAAGTTAATGGACTTAAATTTGGCGCAACAAAATTCCATCACATTCAATATTAAAAAAGCAATTCAACGCTTGCAATTATTTCAAACTTATCAAGGCGGATTTAGTTATTGGCCAAATGAAAATTATCCAAGTGAATTTGGTTCAAACTATGCTGGTCATTTTATGATAGAAGCCGAAAAGCAAGGCTATGTAATTCCTACGCAAATGAAACAACAATGGGTAAAATATCAATTAACACAATCGAAAAATTGGACAACCAACAGTTCGTATTATACTCGGTATGAATCAAATGAATTGGTGCAAGCCTACCGATTATATACTTTGGCTTTATCTGGCAATGCCGATTTACCATCGATGAACAGAATGAGAGAAATTGATAATATATGCGATGCCTCAAAAGGCTTGTTGGCGTTGGCTTATCAAAGTATTGGGCAAATTGAAATTGCGAAACAATTAGTAAGCAAAGTAAATTGGAATATTAAACCTTACAACGAATTATCGTATAGTTATGGTAGCGATTTACGTGATAAAGCAATGTTGTTAATGGCATTTAATAAATTAAGAGACAAAACTACTTTGCAAAATTATGCTGATGAATTAGCCAAAGATTTGAATAGCAATCAATGGTATAGCACACAGCAAACTGCTTATTGTTTGTTGGCATTATGCGATTATTATGGAATAAATGCAAAAGTAAATGCTGATTTCTCTTATCAATTAAATGGTAAAGATTGGATAACCATAAAAAGCAAAAAAACAATTTCGAAAATTGAATTCAGTGAAAAGAATTTTGATAAAACTGGCGTTGTAAAAATTAAAAATAATGCTGATTGCAAAATGTTTGTAAAGTTGATAAATAAAGGCGTTCCGATGATTGGCGATACATCAACAAGCAATAGTAAAATGATGATGACAGTAGTTTATAAAAATGGAAAAAACGAAGTGATAAATCCGAAACTTATAAAACAAGGAACCGATTTTTACGCTGAAGTAACATTGAAAAATGCAGATTCGAAAATCTATTTACGTGAAATGTGTTTGAATGAAATTTTTCCGAGTGGATGGGAAATTCACAACAGCCGTATGTTGGATGAAGAAACCAACAATGGGGTTAGATACCAAGATATTAAAGACGACCGAGTGTACTCGTATTTTGATTTGAATTATAATTCAACATTGGTAGTAAAAATAAAATTGAATGCTACGTACGCTGGTCGTTTTTACATGCCAAGTATTTATACTGAAGCCATGTACGATAATACCATTCATGCCAACAGCAAACCTATGTGGGTAGAGGTGTTGAAGTAATTTACAATCCCTCTAACATCTTAATTACATCAGTTCGTTTTCTTGTTGATACAGGAATTTTACTATTATCAATCATAATAATTTCATCTTCGTTTTTGTTGAATTCTTTGATGTAAGCTGTGTTTATTAAATGCGATTGATGCACTCTATAAAATCCTTGTGGGCTAAGCAAATCTTCATAATCTTTTAAAGTTCGGGTAACTAATAATTTTTTATTTTCTTTCAAATAAAACGTTGTGTAGTTGCCCGAACTTTCGCATTTAATAATGTCGGCTATGTTTACCACATTTATTTTTTCTTGTGTGTTTAAAGCTAACCGTGTATGCGGTTTGTTTTGATTTTGCAGGCTTTCTTTTAGCAATTGATATTTTTCATTTTCATTTTTTGTTGATGATTGAAATTTCGAAATGGCAGTTTTCAATTCGTCGGGGTCAACAGGTTTTAATAAATAATCAATAGCAGAATATCTAAAAGCCTTTATTGCATGTGCATCCGAGGCTGTAATGAAAATTATTTTAAAATCAATTTCAGGTAAAATATCCAGTAAATCAAATCCACTTCCATCTTGCATCTGAATATCTAAAAACAAAATATCTGGTTTTATTTTTTTAAGCAATCGTGCACCATCTACTACACCACCAGCTTCGCCTATTATTTCAATTTGGGGAATATAAGTTGCCAAATCTTTTTTTAAAGTATTTCGAGCATGTTCAATATCGTCGATGATGATGGCTTTTATCATAGTTTTTAAAATTAAGCAATTGGAATTTTTACTTCAACTTGTGTTCCTATAGCAACACCGTTTTCATCGTACAAATCTATAATTGTGATTGAATTTTTGGATGAATTATTTTTCATCAAACTCAATCTTTCTTCGGTAACAGCTAATGCTGTTGATGTGTGAAAAGTTTCTCGACTCTTCCTATTCAACTCTGCCGATTTTTTTCTTCCCACACCATTATCAGTTATGGTGCAAATAATTTCATTTTCAACTTCTATTAATTTTATATCAATTTGTCCTTTTGTGTTTTCTAAATATTTCATACCATGCTTAATTGCATTTTCAACAAACGGTTGTAAAATCATGGGCGGAATTTTTATAAAATCGGTTTCAATTTTTTCATCTGTTACAATTGAATATTCAAATTTATTATTGTTGCAAAATTTTTCAATCAATAAATAATTTTCCAGCATCTCAATTTCTTCTTTCAATGTAATTAATGAGTTTCTTGAATTATCTAAAATCTGTCGCATTAGCTTCGAAAATTTTGCTAAATAATATCTTGCATTTTGTTCATTATCAGTTCCAATTTGTGATTGAATAGAATTTAAGGCATTAAAAATAAAATGCGGATTCATTTGTAAGCGCAATGCTTTATGTTCTAATTCTATCAATTCTTTTTCCATCAATATTTTCTGTTGAGCCTCATTGGCTTTACGTTTTATGCCTAGTTCACGTTGTTTAAAAATCCACCAAACCAAGCCCATTAGCAGCAGCAATGCAGAAACTATAAACCACCATTGGCTCCAAATTGGTTTATGAATAATGATAGTAACCATTGCAGGATTTTTATTCCATACATCATCTTCGTTGCAGGATATAACTTTAAAAATAAAATTACCTGATGGAATATTGCTGTATGTAACGGTGCGTTGATTACTTGGTGGCGACCAATCATTATCAAATCCTTCCAACTTCCATTTGTATTTTACAGCATCTGGATTACTGAAATTAATTCCTGTAAAATCAAATGTGAGATGATTTTTATTATAAGGCAATTCAATATTTTTTACATAATTCCAATCGCCAACAAAATTTTTATATGGGGTAGTAATTAATGAATTGTAAAATAATTTTACATCAACAATTGTGGTTACTGTTTCGCTTTCGTTTTTAATTAAATTGGATGGATTGTATTTAGTTAAACCATTAATAGTTCCAAACCAAATTGTACCATCAGCATTTTTACATACTGCATTCTGGCAGGTTTCTATACCCACAAAACCATCGCCTTTGCTGTAATGTTTTACTTCTTTTAATTTTCTTGCATCATCTAATTTAATATAATCAATGCCCGATTCAGAGCCAATCATTACATTATTTTTTGCATCAAATGTGAGCAGATAAATATTATCAGATGTGAGTTTGTTTTTAAAATCGTTTTCAATTTTATAATTATTGTAAATAGCAATATTCGCAATTCCGTTGGCAGTGCCAATCCACAATTTTCCAAAATTATCTTCTTGCATACATCTAACCGAATTATCGGGCAATCCATTTTTCAAATTAATAACCATTGGGTTGGGAATTTCATTTTCAATAAAACTAATTCCATCGTTTTCGGTGCTATACCAAATGCGATTTTTTTTATCGGCATGAATAGATGAAATTCTGTTTCCAATTAATTTATCTGAAACATTAAAATTTTTAATCACTAAATTTTTTCCACGATTTTTTATAGATGGTGTAATTTCATACAAACCATTTCCTGCCGAAGCAATCCACATATTTCCATCTTTATCTTTTTCTATAAATCGAATGTATTGATGATTCAATCGTTCAATTTTTTCAAATTTATTATGCTGAAAAATATATAAGCCATCGCCTTCTGTACCTATGTAAATGGTGCCAAAATTATCTTCGCCAATTGCTTTTATTTTTTGGTTAGCAAACACATTAGAAGCATCTATTCTACTGAATTTTGAGCTATCGTAAACACATACGCCCATGTTTGAATTCCCAATCCATGTTTTACCTTTACTATCATTAAAAATGCTGTAAATAAAATTTCCGCCCAAGCCATTATTCTTATCATAAGTGGTAAACATTTTACCAAAATAATTACTTACGCCACCACCCGAAGTACCAAACCAATAATTGCCAAATTTATCTTGCAAACTGCATCGCACATGGTTGTTTGCTAATCCCTCTTTTTCAGTTAAAATATTAATTTCATTGTTGTTGTAATTAAATTCAACCACACCATTGCTTAGTGTTGAAAGCCAAATGTTATTTTTTTTATCAAAATTAATTCCCCAAATCACTAAGTCGTTTAGCGAATTTGGAGTGTTAATTCTTTTAAATTCTTTTCCTTCATTCAGCCATAATCCATTGCTGTAAGTACCAACCCATAAGCGTTTTAGTGCATCTTGTTTTATACAATTTACCTGCGCAATTTTTTTATTACAAATTAATTGAAATGAATTTTGATTTTGCGCTACATGAAAAATTCCGTTAGCATTTGCGTAATAAACAGAATTATCGGCGGCGCAAAGTATAGTGTTAATAGCTATTTGCTTATCGTTCATCGCATTTGAAATGTTGATGAAATTTTTTCCATCAAATTTTATAACACCTTTATTAGTAGCCAACCATAAATTGTTTTTGTAATCAAAATCTATATCATAAATTATAATTTCGGTGTTTTGCAAAATGGTATAATTTTTAAACTGCATACCATTATACTCACTTAAACCATTGTTGGTACCAATCCACAAATGCCCTTTTTTATCTTCCTTCAAACACAAAATGTAATTGTTCGGAAGTCCATCTTTTGTAGTATAATTTTTAAAACTGCTGCCATCAAATCTGGTAATTCCGCCACCACGAGTTCCCATCCATAAATATCCTCTTTTGTCTTGCAACATGCAATACACTTGCGATTGCGCTATCCCGTCTTTTACCGAATAATTATGAAAATTGTATTGTTGCGCCGATAGCAACAATGGAAATAACAACGATATGATGGCAATTATAAATTTCACTTTCAGTTAAAACTTAAACGAATTTCCTTAAAAATTAGGCGAATAATAAAGTAGCTAAAGTACTAATTTATGGGTAGATACTTTTGAATCATGCAAAAACTAAATCGGTGGTTTAAAGAATTAAAACGGTGGAAAAAAATTATACTTTTTGGCAGTTTATTTTTTTCGATTTGGTATGTATTTGCTTTACCGAAAATATTATTTAAGGATAAATACACCACTGTTTTAGTAGATAGAAATGGTGAGTTATTGGGCGCTAAAATTTCGGATGATGGGCAGTGGCGATTTCCTGAATGCGATTCAGTACCCAAAAAATTAGAAATATGTTTGCTTCAATTTGAAGATAAAACTTTTTATCATCATGTAGGAATAAGCGCCAAAGGCATTACACGGGCTGTAATTCAAAATTGTAAAAGAAAAAAAATAGTAAGTGGTGCAAGTACTATTACCATGCAAACCATTCGCTTGATGCGAAAAAATCCACCACGAACTTTTACTGAAAAAATGTATGAAATGATTTTAGCAACCCGATTAGAATTTGGTTATAGCAAAAAAGAAATTTTAAGATTGTATGTTTCTCATGCCCCATTTGGCAATAATGTAGTAGGCTTACATGCTGCATCATGGCGTTATTTTGGTAAAAGTGCTGAAAAATTAAGCTGGGCCGAATGTGCTACATTGGCTGTTTTGCCCAATGCACCAGGCTTAATTTATCCTGGTAAAAATCATCAGCGATTATTGTTGAAAAGAAATAGGTTGTTGGCAAATCTTTGGCAACAAAAAATTATCGACACATCAATTTATCAATTATCAATTGCAGAGCCATTGCCCCAAAAGCCTTTGCCATTGCCACAATTTGCACCGCATTTATTACAAAAATTAATTAAATTAGGTAGGAAAGGAAAAATAATTAATACCACAATTGATTTACAAATTCAGCAACAAGCCATTAATATTTTAAAAACACATAGCCAATTATTGCAGGATAATAAAATTTATAATGGCGCTATAGTTATTACTTCAGTAAAATCGGGCGAAGTGTTGGCTTATGTGGGCAATACAAATGATAATAAAGAGCATGCAAACGATGTGAATTGTATTGATGCACCACGAAGTACAGGCAGCATACTTAAACCCATTTTGTATGAAAAATGTTTGGAAGAAGGATTGATAACTCCTCTATCATTGATACCAGATATTCCTATTCAATACGGAACTTTTTCTCCAAAAAATTACAACAAAACTTATGATGGAGCTGTAGCAGCAAACCAAGCATTAGCAAGAAGTTTGAATATTCCATTAATCAAATTATTGAATGATTATGGCTTATCAAAATTTCATCATGATTTAAAAAAAATGGGCTTAAATAATTTGAATAAATCATCCAATTATTATGGCTTATCGCTTATACTTGGTGGTGCCGAAATTTCTTTGTGGGATTTGAATAATATTTATTCACGAATGGCAATGAGAGCAAATAATAATTCTGTTCACACCATTCAATTAATAAAAGTGAGCAGCATAAAATCTGAAACATTTTATATGGATAGAGCCTGCATATATAGTACTTTAAATGCTATGACAGAATTGAACCGACCTGATGAAGAAGGCAATTGGAAGGCATTTGAAAGCAGTAAAAAAGTGGCATGGAAAACAGGAACAAGTTTTGGTAATCGTGATGCATGGTGTGTGGGTATTACACCCGAATTTGTGGTTAGTATTTGGGTTGGAAATGCAGATGGAGAAGGCAGAACGGGTTTAACTGGGTTGAATAGTGCTGCTCCTATTTTGTTTGATATGTTTTCAAATTTGAAATCAAAAATTTCATGGTTTAATGAACCATACACGGGATTTTTGAAAATAGATATTTGCAAAGAAAGTGGTTATAGAGCTGGTGAAAATTGCGAACATATTATTAGCACAAAACTTCCAGCAACTTGCACCAATGTTGCTATTTGCCCTTATCATAAAGCTGTGTTTGTAAATAAAAAAAATGGGTTACGAGTAGATGCCGATTGTGAATCACGAGAAAATATGGAATCGAAAAACTATTTTGTTTTGCCACCATTAATAGAAAAATATTATTTGATGAAACATCCTGAATATGTAAAATTGCCACAGTTTAATAAGGATTGTTTTTCTAAAGTAAATGATAAAGCAATGATTTTAATTTACCCAAAATCGAACTCAAAAATTACTGTACCAAATGAAATAGATGGCACAAAAGGAAAGGTAATTTTTGAAGCATCGCATAAGAATAGTTCAATAAAATTGTATTGGCATTTAGATGATGAGTTTATTGGTGAAACCATGCAAATTCATCAAATGGCTTTATGCCCATCGGTAGGTAAGCATATAGTAACATTGGTAGATGAAAATGGAATTACGATGAAATGTAATTTTGAAATAGTGGCAAAATAAAAAAGGACTTATCAAAATTTATCTGATAAGTCCTTTTTTGTAGTCGCAAGCGGCATGAAGTCGAACGATTTTTATGAAGTGATTGTTGCTATCATAGAATTTTTCCAAAAGGTAAATACTTCCCTCTAATTATTTCTTTACTTATCGGCAATAGAATTTACAAAAAAACATCCTAAAAACTTTGGTTTTAGGAACGTAATCATTTTTAGCAAAGGTCTTTATCCTAATGATTATAAGTCATTTCTCATCACAAAAAACATTGACTGAAAATTATAAACTTTTCTGTTTGTTGACACATCACCAAATCCTATCCATGTATTTGCATTTTGTTGGTGCAGCTTGTAACTGCAATAACTATGAAGCTTAAAGTTCAATTCTTGTCTATCATTTCCTGTCATAAAGGTTACTCCTATTCCTTTTAATGAATTGGTATAGATTGAACAGTCGTGAAGTTCATTGTCCTTTGAAAATGCATTTTTTGTTTTCTTAATATAGTCCATGAGATTTTTAATTGAATTATTGCTAAATTCCAAAAGCAAAAGTGCCATACGAACTCTGTGGGGCATGTTTGAATGTTCGAGTTGTAAAAGAAAATCATTAAACTCTGCTGAAATGTAAAATTTTGGTTTCTCTGTGAACTTTTCTTTGTGTCCAAACTTATACATGTAGTAATCATTGATTGCATCAGTGTCGGGTGAATACTCAATCCAACTTACATTTTTTTCCGCTGCATCTTTCAAAGTGTTTTCAATGTAAAGTCCGTTATGTAAAAAGTAAGAAAGCAAATCCAACTCCTCATAAGTTGAAAGTAATTTGCTGCTCAAAAATGCCTTTCGTCTTTTGATGTAATGAATAAGCATGATAGGATTATCAAACAAGTCAGCAAATACAACTAAATCATAAATGCTAATTATCAAAGGAAAATGTCCGTCATTGAAGTAGCCAATTTCATTGGTTGCCTTTATTGCCATTGACAAATTTCCAACTGGTTCTAAAGTCAGGGAAACAATAATTATATCATCAAAGTCATTTCTGTTTACTGTTACACTCTTTCCGTTCTTCGGTTTAAATTCTACACTTGGATTTTCCTCAATGTATTTCAAAGTTCTTATTCCTTGTGAATAGGAATCTTCAACAATGTTTTTCAAATGGTATTCTGTTCTTAACTCATGTCCGCTTTTTGCTTTCGGTGTTATCCTGTGTCCTTTTGCTTCAACAATAAATAAAACCTTGTCGTAAATAATTAAAGCATCTGTTTCACACCTCTCATTATTTACCATGTAAAATAAATTGGGTGGGTAAAATGTTGCGGTTGGAAGTAATGTTTTGAAAAATCCCAATCCTTCTTTCAAAAGAAACTCATGCTTTATGTTTGGATATTTTTCACTCAACTTTTGATTTCCTTTTATAGCTGTTTCAAAAGCATCTTCAACAGCCCAAACCAATAAAGGAAATGACGGAACTAAATATTGTCCGTTATGCTCAATAAACGGTTTCGTTTTTAAAATGGTTATCGGTTCGTAAATTTTATCATCTGCTTTCAATGATGGAAAACCACAAGAGAACTGTTTTAAAAATGCTTTGACTGATTGCAGTTCAACTTTTGTGAAGTCCGCCAACTCTATATCTGTAAAAGTGTAGGTGCTGCTGAAAGTGTAAAATAAATTATTCAATAATCCACCTTGCAACCCTTGTGTTAGTTCCTCATCAGGCAACAAAGAATATTCTTCAAATTGCTCTTTGGTAAAGTCAGTTTTTTCTGAAATCGTTTTTGTTTCTCTGTAATCAATTATTTCAGCAGCGTATTGTTTTCCTTTATCCATTACTTCATCAAGTGCCTTTTGGCATTTCATATTGATTAAGTCAGGCAAAAGTTTTCTGATTGTAATGGAATCTGAAATGCTAAAACCGAAAAGAGATTTTATTTCATCTTTAATCGGTTCAAATAATTGTTCAGCAAAAATTAAATGATGGTCGGGTAAACCAGGGTTTCTAATATGCTTGGCTTCTCTTGCTAATATACTTGCTACATCTGAAATTGTGTTTTCTCCTCTTGGTTGTATTCTCATTTCAAGTGCATCATTTCTTCCGCAATAATTCAAAACAGTGTCTTGAATTTCCAATAGCAATTCCATAAAATTATCTTTTGAAACTGTGCTTTCAATAACGAAATCGCTTTTTAAACACAACAAAGCCAATACTTCTGAAACGAAAAAGTTTTTATCTCCTCTGTAATCCGTGTAGTTTTCTGAATCGTGTAAATGATTGTAATAAGAAATGTATGAGAGCAAATCAAAAGTTTGAAATTTCTTTACATTGTCTGAAAGAAAGGAATAGGATTTTGCAACTTCAATTGGTAAGTTGTTAAACCATTCATCCATTAATTTTTGTCCTTCCTCGGGTGTCATTATTTCTATTTTCTAATTTAGACTAAAATATCATCAAGAATGTGTTTTTTCTGTTTTGGATTATTTTATTTCTTTTTCAATTCCATTTTCTACAAAGTCCTCAAAATTTTTGTAAAATACTTTCTCAATGTTCGGTTTACTCAAAAGTTCTTTCAAGTTCTTCTCAACAATTTTATGATTCGGGTCTGCGATTATAACTTTGCGTATTCCGTGTGCATGTGAAAGCAGTTGTCTATTGAACGCATCTTCATTTCCTTTCCATCCGATTAAGATTAGCGTTTCAACATGAGAGAAATAATACTGCATGTTGTAAAAATGTTTTAGTGGCATTGTAAACTCGTCTTTGTCACGATACGGAAGAAGTAAAGCAGGATAATAATTATTCAAGTTGTCGTTGCCGATAATTTTCAGTTGCGATTTGTCAGTGGTGTACCTGCCTAAATGATGTTTGTTCAATGATGCTTCATGTCCCCAAGAAGCCCAGTCAACCATGTCAATGTGATTACCAAGTAGTTCAAAATAGAGATTGAAAAAGCTTTTTTTGTTGTCAAACAGCCAGTCCGCAGTTTTACCTCCAAACTGTGAAGTGTTTGGAAACTGCCATCCCCAATCCCAAGAGCCGTGAGGTTTGAAAAGGCAAAAAGGTTTTTCGTTGATATTCACATAATCATCCATTGCAGCAATTGGCTGATTAAATTGCTCTGTAAGAAAAGTGTCAAGGATTGTGTCTTGATTGAATGAAACGAAAGCAAACTTTTTGCATGAATGATTCCCGTGAACATTCTTCACACTTGCAGCATGAATTTTTTGAAGTTGGTTCGCCAACCTAGCGTAAAGATTTTTTGCAAAATAATCTTCGGTTACTTTTTGCGTAACATCTCTCAACACTTCTTGCAAGTAATATTGAATGTTGATGTGTCGTTTCATCACTGCTTCGTTGTTCTCTTTGGAAATGTTTTTCCATTCCTGTTCAAACATTTCTTCTACATCGGGATTGTCGCCTTGCAAAAAAGTGAGTGATTGTTTTACTCCTTTGTAACGACTGTAATGATTTTTGAAACGCTTATCAAACAAACTTGCTCCTAATGGCGGTCTTAAAACATCTTGGTTAAATTCTTCTTTGTCGCCACCGTAAACACAATTAGCAGATGCACCAGCACCAAACACAAACATTACTTTCCTGTCGTAACCACCATACAAACTGTCGCCTTGTGTATGTGTGCCTTGTGGGTCAAAATTTTCTCCTTCAATAGTTCCATGCACTGCATCGTTGGCAATCACCCAACCATACTCACTAATCTTCTCAATGGTTTTTTCGTTGTGTGGTAACTCACGATACTCCTGAATTTTTGAAAACTGGATGACAATGGTGTAATTGTCTAAGTGCATTTCGTTCCACAATGCACCTGCATACACTTCACCATACTTAGTAAAAACATAAGTCATTTCTTTTCTTCTCATTTTTTAAAGGTGGAATAAATTTTTTGAATTGTTTCGTCTGCAAGTTTCAAATCGCAGTTGTGATTGTAAACGAAAAGTAATTCACGGCAAAGTATGCTGCCTAACATTTTACGGCTAAAAATATGATTCGCCACTTCGATAAATTCTTCTTTTTGTTGATTAAGAATTGAAGAATAAAAAACAACTCCGATAAGATTTTGAAATTGCAAAACATATTCTTGTAAACGAAGTATTGCCTCTCTCTTATCTGTTGCAATAAAATACATTGGATTCATTGGAAAATAAATTATTCCATTGCTGTCTTTGGGAATCTGTGCTGCTTCGTGTTTGATTTTACCATTTTTTATTAATCGGTCTGTTTCATCAAAGTTCAATGGCATACCTGTAACATTGTTTCTTTGAGTTCCGTTTTGCTCTGCAATTTTATCTAACTCATCTAACTTGCTTGCTGGTGCAAGCCAAAATTCAAAACGGTTATCTGAATAAGAAACAATTTCTAATGTTTCTTCTACTTGCTTTTTTTTATCGGCTATTAAGTTGGCTATGGCACTATAATCTTCTGTTGCAATTTCTGTTTTCTGTTTTCCTGTTACAAAATAATATGGTTGAACAAAATGAAATTGATGGAAAAGAAAGTTGTAGTTGTTGCTTAATCGCTTTGTTTCATCACTGTCGTTTACCAATGAAACTTCAATAAAAAATTTATCGTTGTTGCTTGGGTTTGTTATTTCAATGTCAGGCGATTTGCCGATGTTGGTTTCATCAGGATAAAAAACGATAAAGTTTTCTTTTAAATAGAATTCTGCAATCTCGGTAAATGGGATGCCTTCAATTTTTGATTTTTCTAAAGCAAGTAATTTACTTTTTAGTTTCGGGTAGTTGCTGTTGTATGATTGAAGTGTTTTCAGTGTGGCTGCAAATTGAATCAACTCGTTTGTTTGCCAATCTGCTTTGTTTGAAATCATTTGTTTGACTGGATGATTAAAGCTACTTGTTTTCAAGAAACCTTTACCAAGTTCTTCCCCCATAAAAATAAGTGCTGAAACAAATTCCTCTCTTATCGTTTCATCTATTCCATCCATAGCCGAAGCATATTCTATTTGCTTGTTCCACTTCTCATGGTCGGTCGTTGTTTTAAAAATATCAAAGTACTTGTCATTGCTCATAAGCAATATCATTTAAAGGATTGTTTGTGTTATCATTATCTTTCTTCATATTGAAGCGTATATCCAAAAATTCTTTTATCGCTTCAAAGTTCGGAAAACGAGATTTGTTTTCAAGCTCAATGACTTTCAGTACTTGAACAGGGTAATTTCTTAATTGCATTTCAAACTCAACAGTTTTAAATGCTTCCAATGGAAAATCAACAGGAAACTCTTTTTCATCCATGTGAAGATATTTGTGAAATGCTTTTTGTATTGCTTCTACATATTCTTCTTCTGATTTGAAGTCGCTATTTCCTTTCCTTAATTCCAATTGTGCTTTGTAATCAAGAATATAATTCATCAGAGCTAAAATGATTTGCCAATCAAGAAATCCTTTGCTCCTTAATTCATTTATGAATTTTTGAAAGTCGCTATTGTTCTTGAACTTGTCAAGTGTCAGATGAATGCAATCGTAGGAGTTTTTGAATCTATTTTTTATATGCTCTATCGCTTGGTCGTGATTATACTTACCACTTAACTCTGATTTCCACTGCATCACATTATTTTCAGAAGGCAAATTCCATGTCAATGGAACTGGTAAGAAATGCTCTCGTTGTAAGCTGTTAAATTCTTTATCGGTTATCAACTGCCGATATATTCTCTGATATGCGTTTGTTGAAAGTGTCTTTGATGCTAAACCATTTTCTTTGAATAGTCGTGCAAACAATTCTTTAAACTCCTCGTCCTTGAGTAAACTAATTTCATTTAGGATGTAAAGTAGAGAAGTTGAATTCTTCGCTGTGTGCATGTTTATTTTCTCAGGGTCCGCAGTATCAAAATATTCAACGAATACTTTCCACTTATACTCGCTGTTTGATTGGAGTTGTTCAGGCGGCAAATGTTCCGTTGACACAACTAACTCAATTTCTATTTTGCCTCTGACAAAATGAAAGTCATAGTTAGGCAGAGAAATCTCTGCTAACATTATTTGCAGGATTGCCAAAAATTCTTCTGCTATGGAATTTGTTTGGTAATTGTTTTGAAAAGAAACAGCCCATGAGCTACCTAAAGCATGAAACCTAACTGTCCGTGTTTTGCCTGAATCATTTAAAGGGAAATCATCCAACTTCTTTTCGCATAGTTTCTTTATTTCATCTTCACTATCATACTTTCCTGTCATTGATTCAATCAAGGGGACAATTAATTCTTCTCCAATGTATCCTGTGAATTTGATGTTAGAGTCAACTAAAACTTGAAACTGTTGAGATATTTTCGGAGTTGCTAAAAGAATCAGAGAGAAGTCAGCAATTGATTTGAAAGTGATACTATCTTTTTCATGGTCAATCGGATTGGGATTGAATTCATGCCTTGCACCTAAAAACAAATGAAAAGATGAAATCGCACTAAGCCATGAACCTTGTTTAAAATCGAAATAGAAAACAAGAGCTAAAGAATCTGCAATTCGTTTAAGTAATTTCTTGTCACCATTATTAATACTTACCCAAACTCCACCGAGTGCATAATATTTAGCGGCAAAGTTTAATCCAATACCACTATACAGTTGAGCTATGTTAATTAGAGATAATACATGCCCTTCAATAGATTCCTGATTATTCCAATGGTCTTTTGCTTTATGAAAATGACTTAATGCCTTTAATACTTGTGTCGGGTCATCTGTGTAAATGTGTCCTGCTCCCCAGTCAACTTGCTTTTTACCTTTGCTAAACTTACCTTCTCTATTTTGGACTTTTGAATGGAGTTTCTCAGAGAATAATTGCAAAGCATTTATTAGTTCAAAATTTTCATCAGCATCAATTTTAATGAACAGATTTATGTATTGATTTAATCTGTCGCTTAATTGCGAAGTATGATAATATGGTGCTGTATCAATTATTGTAAGCAGTTCTTCAAAATACTTTAGAAAATCATTGGGATTTTTCTTGTGCTTTTTTCGCTGATTAAAAAACATTACAAGCGTTCCAAGAAGCTCAAGCAAATGGCATTTTTCATTAGGGTTATTGGTTGCTTTTAACTGCTTATTCAGTTCAAGATAAAGTTGCTTAAACCAATTGAGTATTTCTTTAAAGTTTATTTTCACTTTCTCTGACATCATTGCAGTGAAAGTGATTTGCAATAAACTCTTTGCATCTTCTAAAGCAGTTGCATTCCTGAATTCAGTAAAGTCGGTAAAGTAAAATCTGATAAGTTCTTCGCAGCCTAACAAATCCCCTTTCGGCAACTTAAACTCCCCATCGGGACGGAATCGTAACCACAAATATTCATAGATAACTTCTTTGCGGAATTCTTTCCTAATGTTGGATTTATCAATGAAGAACAAGAGAAGGGCTAACCAGTGGGTATCATGACTGGAAAGATAATTATGTCTCCTACAATAACGGGAAGCGTTTATGATTTCGTAAAATTCCCCTATTCTGAAATCTTCAACTTCCTTTATGACTTTCCATCTTTCAAAAACTTCTACATACCATTTGTCTTCCTTGTCGCCTGAATCAATTAGCAAAAGTTCAAGTTCGTTTGTAGTAAGTTTTCTTTGTTCTGGTTCTTGATTGGATGCTCTTAATGAAACCTCTTTATACAGGACACCAAACACTGCTTGCTTGTTGTCTTTGTCAATATTGTATGGAAGTTTTAAGATTAGAGATTCAATTTGTGATATTGTCAACGAAAACTCTTCATCAGGTTCACGATTGGCAAACTGCCATTTTATTTTTTTTGTAAAATCATTCCAATCGTTTTCTGTGAGTGCTTCAAAAATTGAAACGGCTTCTTTAATTAGGGAATCATCAACCTTGTCTTTTAATTCTTTGGCTTGTTCTGAAATATATTTTGCAACAATTGATTTTACTTTTTCAGAACAACTCTTTAGTAAGTCATCGCTTAGTCCACCTTGATTTGCTACCCACTTGCGTAAAAGTTCTGCATCATTGTCTTTGTAATTACCAGCAACATTTGTGTTCGCTTCAAAAACGAATTCTTTATCTGCAAGTTGGTAGTCGGTTTTTACATGAAGCATGAAAAAATGAGAAATACATTTTTCAATTTCTTCACTCTTAAATGAGAAGTTTGATGAGTAAAGTTTTAACTGTCTGAATTTGGCTATTCCTGCTTTGTGGTCTTTCTGAAATATATCTTCCTCAAAATCGCAATAAATTTCCTCGTCAACTTTATTTAAAAGATTGTCAAGCCATGTTTCAAGTGTCTTTAAGGTTTGATAATTGTAACCTCTAATTGACGCATTTGCATCGGTATTTTTAGAAAAGATATATAGTTTAGAAATGCTCATGTACTCAACTCGAAGGTTAATAAATTGCCATTTGTATAATATTTTGATTGAATAAACATATTTGCTTTGTGTTGCTAATGTATAGTTTTTTTACTATTGCCGATTATTTCGGCTTTATTTCTTTTGGGTGATATTTTGGTACATTACTTAAATTATACGGCTTTCCATCTACTCAATTTTTTAGAACCAAGTAATCACCAAGCCCTAATGCACAAATGCTACACTTCAGATTGGCGATAACAATACAACTTGCCGCCTACTGGAACCGCTTTATCATTCAAGCCAGTTCTTCTGCACAAAAAGCAACGGATTACATTTTAGACCTTAAAGCTCCTGTAGACAAAGAAGCTTCTGAACAACAAGGTACACCTGCTGATGATTGTCCTCTTTAAGATTGTGGTTTTGGTTTTTTGGTTAATCACAAAGCCCGACGTTTTTACGTTGGGCTTTTTTTGTTTAAAAATAATTGGTTGGTAAAATTAGCATTTGTGCCTTTAATTTTTCTGACCATTTTTTTTAGAATCCAGTCGGTTATTGGTTCCATTTGCAATCCATGTTTTACAAAATTATTTTATTAGGATTATAAATCCATTACTCATTAGAATCGGATTGCAAATCCGATTCAGCACATCCGCTGTGGCTGGAAACCATTTACACCATCGAAATAATTTGCTGCACGTTGGTTAGCATCAGATTCTGTCCAATTTGCATCTTGCAGTCCCGATGATAAACCTATTCGGGTTAAGTATAACCAACCATACTTTTTACTTTGCAAATAATGTCCATATTCGTGCATAACTGTATATCCACCATTCCCAACAGTTTCATGAAATTCATCTTCATTACTTTGGTCATTAACTAAAATAAACGACCCTAACGTAACCCCGTCTTGTTCATTAAGATTATCAGTATGAGATACGGTAGCGCCATGAAAATACTTAACATTTTTAATTCTACCCACATCATTTCTTCCTTGTGTATATAAAAACCCAACAGCAGTTTGTGGCAACTGCCAAGTAAATCTCGAAATTAATTCCCATGCTCTTGCAGGATTACTTTTACTTGGGTCAGTGGCTAATAAACCACCCCATAATCTTAAATCATTTTTCAATCTTTTGTGACTTTCATCCCAAGCATGCTCTAATTTTCCATTATTTCCAAAAACATTACTATTGCCATGTCCCCACCCACCAACAAATCCACTTAACCAAGAATCTAAAAGTACTAACTCCCCACTCGGGTCGGTATATTTCATTGGGTTGTTATGTACATAACTATAGCGGTTAAAGCCTTGGCTACCGCCTTGCACATAATTATCAGTACTTAACATTCTGCCAACAACAGGGTCGTATAACCTGCCGTTCATGTTTATCAAAGCAAATTCATCAAGGTGTTCATGCCCTGTATAGCCACGGTATAAAATATATTTACCAGTACTTATGTTATCAGTTGTTAAAGAACGTTTGCCCCAAGCTGTGTAATTGTAGCGTTGTACTATGTTGCCGCTTTCATCAGTTAATCCAATAATAATTCCTAAAGGTCAGTAAGTACATTTTATCTACGCCATTAGTTTCTATATATACAACTAATATGGTTTAAGGATATACTATTGTGAAATTGTTGTTTTTTAGTTCTTGAAAACTCCAATCATATCTTTTTACAATTTGGAATTCCAAGAAAAAAGTGGACAAAATTTTAAGAGCATTAAGCGGCATTTTTTAATTGGTTAATGATTAATTGTTGATATTCTAAAATTGTTAAGTTATTCAAATGTTTATGCCGTC
>JBEEMV010000297.1:0-4048 GCA_041192505.1 Bacteroidota bacterium | reverse complement strand
TTTCGGATATTATGTATGACAGAGAAGGAACACTTTGGATTGCCACATTGAATGGAGGATTGATAAAAACACCAGCTTTAGAAATCTTAAATCATAAGATAAATGATAAGTCAGTGGTTTCGTTAACGTCTAACCCAGCTCAGCATTCCATATTTATTGGTACAACTTATAATCAAATTTATAATTGGAATTTAAACACGAATAAAACCGATTTGATTTTCGATGGAAAAAACAATAAAGATGTTTCATATATTTCATTTAATTGTGCTTCCAATGAATTGTTATTCACATCGGACAAGAGCTATTCATTAAATGTAATTTCAAAATCTGTCTCGAAAATTTCTGCTTATTGTAAAGATTTCGACTTCATTGATAGAACCCATTTTGCAATAGCAACACCATTCGGATTTGGTTTTAATCAACCTTTAGAAAATTCTAAATTCAAAGTTGATGCAAATACATTTGAGTTGAATAAATATTTTGCATTGCAAAAGGAAGATGTAAGAACAAGATGTGTAGCTTATAATAAAAATGAAGACATAATTTATGCAGGCACAATCAACGGTTTGTTACAAGTAAAAGATTCTTTAACGGAAGAAATTAAAAACAATACTGTAGTTATTATTGCAGCCGATTTAGTTTTATTGAACGATGTTTTATATGCTGGAACATTGAATGATGGGTTGTTTCAAATTCAAAGTAAAAAAGTAATTAACACATTCAATATTAAAAATGGATTATTAAGCAACAGCATTATCAAGTTAAAAATATTTGAGAATCAGTTATGGATATTGAGTGATAAAGGCTTGCAACAATTCAATTCTAATGATAACAAATTCATCAATTACCCATTCAGCAATAGTTTATCAGCCGATGAAATTTCAGATTTTGAAATTCTGGATAACAAAATTTATCTAGCATCTACCTCAGGTGTAATTGAACTCCCTATTCAAAGCAATTCGTCAATCAAAACCAATCCATTAATTTGGATTGACAAATTTTATTGTGATAAATTGAATTGCAAATTCAATAAGGCGCTAACCTTTGAATCAGGCAATCATCTTATCGAAATATTTCTTACACTGCCCAATTTTAGAAACTCAAATCAGGTAAATATTTATTATCAGGTGAATCAATCTGAATGGCTTAAGCTGGCTGATGGCGAACAAGGATTGACGCTTCCTCAATTAACATCAGGCAACTACAAAGTGAAATTTAAAGCAGAATACAATGGTTTAACATCAACTGAAATGCCCGAAATTAATTTCATCATCAAAACACCGTGGTATTTTTCATGGTGGTTTTTATTAGGTTGTGCAATATTGTTTATTGCCATTATTTATTTACTTGTAAAAAATGAATTTAAAAAACAACGCATCAAACAACAGTTTGAAACCGAGAAAAACAAATTAGAAAAAGAACTACAACAAAGCACTTTAGCATCAATTAAAAGCCAGATGAATCCACACTTTTTGTTCAATGCTTTAAATACGATTCAATCTTACATTTATCAAAACGACAAACAAAATGCTTCGCAATATTTAGGAAAATTTAGTGAGCTTACTCGAATGATTTTAGAAATGAGCAATCGTGAAAAAGTTTCACTTACTGAAGAAATAAAAGCATTAAAATTGTATTTAGAATTAGAACAATTGCGCTTTGAAGAAAAACTGAAACACGAAATTGTAGTAGCAAAAACTGTGGATGAAGAAATGATTCATATTCCTTCTATGCTTATTCAACCATACGTTGAAAATGCTATAAAGCATGGCTTATTGCACAAAAAAGATAATTGGCTTTTACATATTTTATTTGAAAGAAAAGAAAATACATTGGTTGTAACAGTTGATGATAATGGCATTGGCAGAAAGCGTTCACAAGAATTACAAAAATTAAAATTAAAACAACATCAATCATTTGCCATGAGTGCCAACGAAAAGCGATTGAATATTTTAAACAAAGGATTAGAAAAACCAATTGCATTACAAATCATTGATAAAACGAACGATAGTGGCGAAGCATGCGGTACTACAGTGATTCTAAATATTCCCATACTTAACAATACTTCTATTTCGAAGTAGATAAATTGAAAACCATATTTCGTAAAACAACAATCAAGTTTTAAAAACAGAACCCCAAATTTGTAAAATGATTAAGAGTATAATAATTGATGATGAACCCAAAGCAAGAAAATTGCTAAGCACCATTTTGCAAGATTATTGTAGTGATGTAGAGCTATTGGCTGAATGTGACGACTTACCAAATGGAGTAAAAGCAATAAAAAAATACAAACCTGATTTAGTGTTTTTAGATATTGAAATGCCGGGGCATAGTGGATTAGAGTTACTCGATTTTTTTAATGAAGATGAAATTAATTTCGCCATAATTTTTACTACAGCTTATAATGAATATGCTTTACAAGCCTTTCGTTTTTCAGCCATTGATTATTTACTAAAACCCTTACAACACAATGCTTTGAAAGAAGCAATCGAACGTTTCAAAAAACGAAATCAGCAATCGTATAATGAGCAATACAAGAATTTAAAAGATTCATTTCAAACTAAAAATTGGGAAGATAAACGCATTATTATTCCAACTGGGCAAACACAAAAATTTATTAAGCCTACTGAAATAATTATGATTAAAGGCGATGGTGCTTACAGCGAAATTCATTTTACTGATGGCACAAAAATATTGGCCAGTCGCAATTTGAAACACTTTGAAGAAACATTGCAAAGCATTCCATTCTTTTTCAGAAGTCATAAATCATATTTAATAAATCTGCAACAGATTACCGAATATGTAAAAAGTGAAGGTGGTTATTTAAAAATGAATACCAATTTGGAAGCAGGAATTTCGCCTGAAAAAGTGGATGAATTATTGGATCGGATTTAACAATTTGGCAATGCGTTTTTCCTATTTTATCTGCATTTCCATATCCCATTTGATAATGAAGTAATATGACAAAAACTCCTTAATTTTTAAATTATGCTTATTGCAAAATTATCAATACATGAATTAGAGAAAATAAAAAATCTTACTACCTTCGAACTATAAGTGGCAAAAACAAACATTTGAAACATTTAAAACAAAAATACGCTGCCGATTGTGGGCCTACCTGCCTTAAAATGGTTGCCGATTCGTACGGTGATGGATAGCAAATTTATTTTTTCTTTTTCATTGCCTCGATAAATTCTACCATTTTTTTTATTTCCTCAAAGTCCATATTATTGAACACGTCAGCATGTTGTAAATAAGCCACACCGGTATTATTTTCTACATGAATATTATATACCATTGATTTATCTACCATCAACAATTGTGTAAATGAAATTTTTAAAAAAGAAGAAATTTCAAATAATCTACTCACTCCAAAATCAGTTTTACCATTCTCAATATTTCCATATGCTTGAGTTGTAAGCTGCAATTTAGTAGCAATATCTTTCATGGTTACGTTTTGCTTTACCCTTTCCTTTCTGATATTGTTTCCTATTTTTTTTAATACAACTGTAGCTTCTTGATTCATATATTGCAATTTTAACTTTCAACAAAGTTAGTAAAACTTACAAAAAATTGAAACGAAAAAAATGAGTTAAGCTCAAGCACATTTAATTTTGGTTTTACAATTAAAAAAAAATATTTTATAAACCACTGCCGTTAGCCACTTCGCAAAAAACAAATAATATAATTTCTGATGTAGTGCTTTCCGTTATTTATTTTTTTAGAATACTATTTTATAGTTGTATTTTTTCAGTTGTGATAACAGAAAGAATTTGAGAAAAATATTTTAAAAATAGATTTTTTGGCTACATTGTTTTTGAAAAACAAAGAGTAAAAAAAATGAAAAAAATGGACTTTTTAATCGAATTCAAAATTGACAATACCCATCAATTAATAGGTGGCAATAAAATTGTTTGCGAAGCAACAGGTACAATAACTAATTTAGATCATACTGAATCTACATTTGACAATAACAATAATTACATTGCAAAAGATGGAAATGGAGGTGGAGGATGTTGCGGACGCGATTTAGAACCTAGTTACCCTG
>JBEEMV010000296.1:0-3787 GCA_041192505.1 Bacteroidota bacterium | reverse complement strand
CCGTCACCCCATTGGTAGAAGTAGTTGGCAAAGCCGAAAGACTAGCTCCCGCACAAATAGCAGGCACTGCAGCAAAAGTAGGCGTTGTATTCGGATTCACTGTGATGGTCAATGTTGCTGTCGTAGCACACAAACCAGCAGTAGGTGTAAAGGTATACAAAGTCGTGGCCGCATTATTCAAAGCAGGCGCCCAAGTACCCGTCACCCCATTGGTAGAAGTAGTTGGTAAAGCCGAAAGACTAGCTCCCGCACAAATAGCAGGCACTGCAGCAAAAGTCGGGATTGTAGGTGAACAAATATTTATGTTAACCGTTTGACCTCCTAAAAAAGCAGAATTAATTCCGTTTATAGAAAACTTAAAGCTGTCTGCATTTGTATTTATACCATTATTAGTATAACTTATTAAATTGTTATTTATGTCTGCTTGTGTAAATGTATTACCAATAGCTAAAGTAGTACCATTCAATTTTAAGATACCATTTGATGGTATTTGGCTTAATGTATATATCAGTTGAATTGCAGTTGCAGTAGGTTGAGTAGCTTCTAATTTTGCTTGAGTAATTGTAGACGTGGTTCCTATTGGTATATTAAAAGTACTGTTTAGAAGAGCAATATTATTTACTATTTGTAATTTACCACATATAGTAATGCTAAATTGATTAAAAGTACCACCTGCAGTTGCAGCAAATCTATCAGTAGCTAATAAAGTCCATGTTCCAAGGGAGCTTGTTCCATTAAATTTTGATAAAGATTGACTTGCTTTTTGAATCCCTTCTAAGGCAGCTGTAGTTAAAGGATCTACATTTCCACAAGTTAGGTTGGTACCACTATCATCAAAAGTAACGTCAAAGTTAGCTCCAGTACAATCCCTATTATATATTTCTGCAAAAATTCCCGTAGGCCCACTAAATTGCATTTTTATATCGCCGATTTGTGAATGAGTGGCTTTCATATAGAAATTGACATCACTAATAATTGTATTATCAGGAATGTTTATTTTAGCAATAACGGCATTTGTACTACCAATATCCCAGGTAGAATCAGAATTTTCAAAAGTAACATTAGAATATGTTTTGCAAAAATCACTTGCAATTTGAAAAGTAAATGTTTCTGAAGCAGTACCGTTTACACAGGTATTAATAGGTTTGATTCTCCAAAAATTTATAGATCCTGAGGTTAAACTTAATGTTTGATAGGAGTTTGTTGTAACAGTTGCCGTTTCGGTTATTGTTGAAAAATTTGGATTTGGAGATATCTCAACGACATACGCCGATGCATTGGCTAGCCCATTCCATTGTAATAAAACAGAAGTTTGTTGATTAGTTGCACCATTTGAGGGACTAATAAGATTTGTGTTTCCAATATTATTATCAAATACTTTTAATGTAACAGGTAAATTAATATTTGCATTGGTTGATGTTCCATTGAAATTGAAATTTGAAATCCCAGTTGCTACACTACCAATATTTGATAATGTCATAGTTACAGTACCTGCAGTATTTCTTGTAGTGGGAGAAAAAGTAGCGGTCGCTCCAACAGGTAAACCAACAGCAGAAAAAGTTACTGTTTCTGTAAATGTTGGAGATGGGGTGTAATTTATAGTATAAACTGCATTTGATGGTTTACATACAGAAACAGTTTGTTGAGTAGTTGTTAAGTCAAAGGTATTGGCTTTAATTTCAAAATTTGCATTTGAAATATCAAAGAAAATATTTGCTGCAGCTTCTACTTTTATTCTGTTTGTAGTTCCAATATTATTAGGAACTGTAATTGCTTGACTACCATCATTTGGCGTCCCAGCTAATAATGTAATTGGATAAGTTAGACCTCCATCAATTGATAGTTTTATATTTACATTAACGGAATAAGTTGCTGTATTTGTACTTAATACATCCCAAGTTATTGTTTTTGATTCCCCAACATACCAAATTGTTGATGTATTAGGTGAAGTTACAGCAAATGGACCTGCAGTTCCTACAGTAACCAATACATTATCTTGGTTGCTTTGACCACCAAGTGGATTGTTATCTCTTACTGTTAATCTAAAATTTAAAGGACGCGCAACACTTGGCAAAACTTCCCAAGTAGGTGTTGTATTGCTAATTATTGCATTTAAATTAGGAAACGTTCTTGAGGGAGAAGTGGTAGGAAAAAAAGACCTGAAATTAGGTCTAGTAGTACTTGTAGAGGTTGGAGTTGCTGTTAGACCTGTTGTTGAAGCATCCATTTGTTCCCAACAATAAGTCATGGTATCTCCATCAGCATCAGATGCAATTCCTGTCAATGTAAAAGGGGTAGATTTTGGAATTGTATAATCAGGAACAGCAGTTATTACTGGTTCAGAATTGACTATTGTTGCTTCTGTATCACAAGTGTTACCTGCAATCACAGCTGTCATTTGTTGAATGCTAATGGCATGAAAGTAAGCATCACTATTTCCTTGTACATTTGGGGTACAAATACCTGCATATCCCATAATAGTAGATGCACTTCCTGGTTCTAATCCCGATGGTGCAGAAAATTGGCAACTATTATTTTGGGTATGTCCAGCTCCAAATTGATGTCCCATTTCATGACAAACATAATCAATATCAAAAGGGTCAAATTGTGGAGTTACAATTCCAGTAACCCCTTTTCCTTTTCCTCCAGTATCTACACCTCCTGAAGTTACTAATGCTGCACAAGGCGCTATACCTGCAATTCCTCCCCCACCTGTACTAAAAACATGACCAATATCATAATTGGCACTCCCAATCAGACCAGTAATATTCGACGTATTTACACCAAGCATTTGAGATCCATCATAATTATCATACGGATCTGGGTCAGGTGTTGCATCGATATTAACATTGTTTCTATATATCAAACGATCATTACTGGCTACAATTTGAAATTGGATTCCTAAATCTCTTTTATAAACACTATTTACACGAGTTATGGTTGTATTAATAGCCGCCAATGCTCCTGCAACAGTATTTCCGTAATAAGCAGTATACTCAGATGTGCAAGCAACAGCTAAATCGTAAGTTCTTAATTTTGCATCAGTAGCATTTTTAATTTTTCCAGTATTAGGGATTGACTTAGATTCTATTTCATTGATATCGGTATTACAGATGAAGGCATCATCTGGATTTCTATCACAATCTTTTCGATCGTAAACAATATAATTAGTAACATCTGTTTTGTTATAGGGATCTATATATATTGTTTTATTACCAGTAATAAGTCCAGTAAAACCTGCTGGAGACACGCTGATATAAATTTTATTCAATGGATTTTTTTTACTTATACCGTAATACGATTGTATTTCAGGATATTTTGCTTCCAAATCAGGATGTAAAACACTTGTTTTTTCAATGCTATACGTTTCCATTGACCCATCGTCATTTGGGAAATCTAAAAGCAATGAAGTGGCTAATTTGTTATTTGCGTTTCTACGTGAAGCTGATTTCAGATTTGTTTTCAAAGATTTAAAATCTAACGATAAAACTTTGTATTTTTTTGGGATAGTCTTTTTATCGGGTCTTGAAATTAATTTAGAAAACTCAGAATTAGTTTTAATTTTCCAATTATTGATTGACTGTGCAGTTGATAATTGAATAGATAATAATGACAAAAAAATTAGTAGTAAACAAGAGGTATTTTTTTTCATGTTAATTTGATTTCGGTGCCCAAAACTAATTTATTTTTTTGAAATCAACAACAAAACCATCGACAAATTGTATCATTTTATCGATAAAATGCAAAAAACCCTTTATTTAGCCTATAAATTCCTAAAATTATTTTT
>JBEEMV010000295.1:0-8912 GCA_041192505.1 Bacteroidota bacterium | reverse complement strand
AAATCGCCTTTAATAGCAATGGTTTTGGTGCCTAATAATGTTTTAGATTGTTGCCATGTAGTTACCGATGCTTGTGCTTTTATTTTATCCGCAATTTTGTACGAACCATTCAACATTAATTTGATTGGCGGAAAATTCCAAGCCGAAATATCCTTACTTAATTTATAAAAATTATAATAATCAAATGCTGCTGATAGTTTTAGTTTTTCATTTTGATTGTAAGATACATCTGAATGAAAATTAAGAATAGTGGCTTCATCTACATATTTCATCGTTAGTTCGCCGCCACGAACCGAATCATTATTTACAAACAATCCTAAATGCTGATAATATAATCGAGTGAATTTTGCATTGTACGAAATTCGCTTTTTATCAGTGCCTTTTACACCCATATAACTATCCTGCGAATAGGTATTTTGCAAATCGGTATAACTCAAATGCGAACATTGATTTAATAAATTTAAGTACGAATTTTTTTGTACCCAACCTTTCCATCCTGTATAAAATATTAAGTAGTTTTCAATCAATGGTTTTGTACTTTCATAATGAGGCATTAATACAAACACACCTTCGGTAAAGCTAGCATTTAAGCCTAATTCGGTACTCCAAGTTTTTCTATTAAATTTATAAAATGGATTGATGGTTAATAAATTATTGGGTTGTTTTGGTGCATGAATAGTGGTAAATGTTTCGGGTAAAAGTGTTTGCTTATTTGATACATAAGGATAATTAAAATGGGTAAACATATCGGCAATAGTTAGCTCACTCCAATTCCAATTTACGTTTACAATTATCTGGTCGTTTGATTTTAATCTTTTTGATAATTGATTATTAAAATTAAATCCTAATTCCGATAAATTTTTTGTTCCGTTTAGATCTGTAAATAATTTTTCGCCATTAAAACTTCTACTTACATAATATGGATTTAAATTGCTTTTCCATTCAAATGGTAATTTCAAATCGCTGGTGTTTTGCAAATTTATATCAGCCGATATTTTATTAAAATGATAACGCATCACACTATCCGATGCGGTTCCTAAAACCTCCATGGCATAAGCAGTTCGTTTACTGTTTTCATATTTTAGATTGCCTGTAGCCGAAAACTTTTTTGAATACAAAGTTCCAAATAAAGTAAATGCAGTTTGGCGTACAGCTCTCGATTTTATATCATTACTATGTGCTCCGTAATTAAAAATTTCGCCACCATAATTAAAGTTTTTATTTTTTGTATTGGTATAAATCAAATCAATATATGGCGAATAATAATTGCCAATTCCAATTTTTGCATATACACTTGGCAGCTCTTCTTTGTTGTAATCTTTAGGCATGGCAGCAGGTTTTAGGCTTGGTGCTGTATATGGAATTTCCATCAACTTAGCAGGCACATCGTAGCTTACAGGCTGTTTCTCAGTTTTGTTTTTTTCTATTTGTGGTACAAACGGAATTTTAACTGCATCAGCTAAAATGGGTTGATAAGGTTTGATGATATCAATCTCTTGTGATTTAATTTCATCTTCTTGCGCCGCTGCAAATTTTGCAACAGCCAACATCATTATTATTAAATATATTTTCTTCATTTCTATTGTTTTATTGGTAGCCAATTACTTTTCTATAGTATCAGTTTTAATTCTATTTTCCGCTTGTTCTAAAGCCATTACCGCTTTTAATTTTATATCAGCTTGCTTCAACAAATCAGCATCTTTAGTGCTTTCCTTCAAGGTTTCTAACGTAGCTCGTGATTGAAAATATTCTTTCTTAGCAATATAAACTTCGCTAAGTGTAAGCAACGATTTACCAACCCAACCATCATAAGCTGGTGTTTGATTAATGATATCAAAACACAATTTTTCAGCATCATCAAGCTTCATTGTTTTTAAAGCAATATTGGCTAAAATATATTTCGATTCGGCACCACGTTCGTTGTTTTGTTTGGCTGATATTTTTAAATTAGTTTGCGCTTTTTCAAAATCATTTTCATAATAATTTATTTTACCTAAATAAAAATTAGCTTCGTTTACTTCCTCATCTGTAGCCGACTCTAAGGCAATTAATTTTTCGGCATAGGTTTTACAAACATCATTTTTATTAATTAAAAAAGCCGAACGCATAGCACCTCTTATTCCATCCATTACATTATTTTTATAACTGGTTTCATCAGCCATGCGTTGATAAAATACCATTGCTTTGGTATAATTTTTTACTTTATAAAAAGCTAATTGAGCACATCTCACCAAACTTTTTTCGGTGTATTTATTTGTGTTTTGATTTACCACAGCTTCATACTTTTCTAAAGCTTCGCCCCACATTTGTTTTTTGTAATAACAATCGGCTAAATAATAATTGGCTTGTGTTTGAAAATATCCTTTCGGAAACTTGGTTACATACACTTCCAAATCTCTGGTAGCTTCTTCTAATTTTTGATTTTGATAATTTATTTCAGCCGATTGATAAGTGATTGAATCTTCCATCGAAGCCGATAATTGTGCATCGGGTGTTTGTTTTAAATAATCTAAAAATGATTTTGCATCGCCTTTATCTACATACAAATTTTTCAATGCCAATAAGGCTTCGCTGGCTTCGGCGCTTTTTGGATAATCGGCCACAATGGCTTTGTAAATAACGGCTGCATCATCAATTTGGTTGGTATTTACTTTTACTAGTGCCAACTTCAATCTCGATTTTTTGTAGTATACACTCTTCGGATAATTATCAATAATGATTTGATAATTTGTAGCAGCAGCATCAAATTTTTCGTTGTTAAAATTTGTATTTCCAATTTCAAATTGTGCATCATCTACATAAATTGATTTTGGATATTTGGTACACAAAGTTTGTAACGATTGAATTTTTGTAGCATCATCATTTGTTAAGCCATAAATAATTCCTTTTTGGTAATAAGCATAATCGCTGCCACCAGCATTGTATTCAATCACATCATCATAATTAATAATTGCTTTTTCATAATCATGTAATGAAAAATAACAATCGGCAGTACGAAGCGAAGCATCGGCAGCCAAACGTGTTTTTGAACCCGATGATAAATTCGATTTTCTTAAATAAGGTAATGCGGTTTTGTATTCTTGCTTTTTTAAATAGCAATACGCCACATTATAATTTGCATTTTTAAATGAAATATTAGCTGGCAAATTATCGCATACTTTTTCTAATTCTAAAAATTTATTGTACTCCGAAATGGCTTCATTTAATTTTGCATTTCTAAAATCAATTTCGCCTTTCCAAAAATATGCAGCGGCTTCTAAATTATTATTTAAAGCATAGTTTAATGATTGGTCGAACATTTTTTCGGCTTCCGAAAAAACTTTATCATTAAATAATTCAACACCTCTATTATAAGCTATAAACTGAGCAGCCATCTGCATTTTGGGCGTTTTGTTTTTTATAGCACTTACCATTTTCCAAGCCTCACGATAATTGTTGGTTTCAAAATAAACATTGGTTAATGTTTCTCTTGCCTCTTCAATATTTTTTGATGTGCTGTATTTTTTTGTGTATTCCGATAGTTCGCTAATGGCAATTTGATGCATGCCCGATTCATAAGCCAACTTAGCTGCACTTAATGTTGAAACATCTTGAATGTCTTTATCCCAATCCATTTTTGAAGCTCGTAAAAATGCATTTCGGCTATCCGCTTTTTGATTGGTTTTTAAATAACAATCGCCCAATAAATACATGGCGTATTGCCCCAACGAATCTTCTTGTGTGGCTAATTCTTTTAAATTCAAAATAGCATCAGCATATTTTTTGGTTTGATATTGAGCAAATGCTAATTGATAAAAATCTTTAGAATACATTTTCTTTTGTGCCTTTGCATTGCCCTCTAAATAAGGCAAAGCCAAAGCATAATTTTTTTTCATAAAATAGGCTTGCCCTATTAAATTTTCTAATTCGTTTTTATACAACAAACTTTTCTTTTCTAACTGCACAGGCGCATAAGCCAACAGGGCATCATATTTTTTTTGTGCAAAATATGTTTGCGATAAATAATACGGAATAATGTTTTCGTACATGGTAGCCTGCGATGCTTTTTCGAAATGCTTTTCGGCATCTTCATAATTTTTATTATTCATTAAAATATAGCCCGAATAATAGTTTGCAGGATAATAGTATTTGTTTTGCGAAGCCGAAAGTGATTTAAAAAGCGGCAATGCTTTATCTAATTTTTTAGTAAAAAAATAAGCATAAGCTAAATAGAATTTCGAGTTAGAAATTTCTTCTGTTTTTAATTCGCCATGCTCTACATCTTCTAAATAAGTAATTACATCTTTAAATTTATTTTGCTTAAAATTTAATTTACCCAATACATATTTTGCATCATTATCACGGGTATTGGTTTGAAAATTTTCTAAAAAATTTTTCATTTCTTGTTCGCCTTGTGGTTCTTCTAATTCAATAGCACAAAGGGCTGCAAAGAATTGTGCATCGGTATGCATTTGCTGATAACGATTATCGTTATAGTACGGAAACTGTGCTAAAGTTTTTTGAAATTCATTTAAGGCAGCTTTGTATTGCTTTTGGTCGAGCAGTTCAACGCCTTTATTAAAGGCATTAAAATTATCATCATAGGTTTTAGTTTCTTGTGCTGAAACCGAAATGGCGAATAGGCTACAAAGAATGGAAATATAAATTCCAATTATTTTTTTAATCATAATAAATCAAACGAAAATTTGCTTACGAAATTATATAAACGCTATACGGCAAAGGCTTTGAAATGGTTGTAATTGTAAACAGAAAGCAAAGCATTGTTTATTGATTAGTACGTTGTAATTTGAATTGAATAAATTACTTTTGATTGATTCAAAATAGAAGTATGAGAAAAATTTCGGCTGATAAAATTTACACTATTGAAAATGGGATTATTGAAAATGGTGTGTTGGTGGTAGATAAAAACAATACTATTGTAGAAATTGGCGAACGACAAAATTATGATATTGCCGAATTAGAAATTTATAATGGCGCTATATGCCCTGGTTTTGTAAATGCACATTGCCATATAGAATTATCGCATTTAAAAAATAAAATAACACCACATACAGGGTTGGTTAATTTTATTGAGCAGTTAATGAAAGTTAGATTTGAAACGGCTGATGATGAGCGATGGCAAGCCATTGAAGATGCAGAAAATGAAATGATAAAAAATGGAATTGTGGCTGTGGGCGATATTAGCAACGAAACAATTTCGATTAAACAAAAGGCAAAGCAAAAATTATTTTATCACACTTTTATTGAAACTGTGGGCTTAAATCCATCCATTGCCGAAAAAAGATATAACGAAGCCATAGCTTTAAGCAACCAATTTGCCGAGCAAAAATTAACTACTACTATGGCGCCGCATGCGCCCTACTCAACATCGGTTGAATTGATGAAGCTGATATTTAATAGATGCGAAACATCTACAATTCATAATCAAGAAGCAGAAGATGAGGCATTTTTTTTTATTCATAAAAGCGGTGGCTTTTTATCGTTTTATAAAAATTTGAATCTTGATATTTCGTTTTTTAAGGCTTCTGCTATCAATTCGTTGCAAAGTATTATTCAGCATTTGCCTACACAACAAAATATGCTTTTTGTACATAATACTTTTGCTGATAAACTTGATTTGGAAAGTATAAAACGGCAAAACCCAAATGCTTATTTATGTGCTTGCGCTACTGCTAATTTATTTATCGAAAATGCTTTGCCTAATTACAATTTGTGGTTTACTAATTTTGAAAATATTTGTATCGGCACTGATAGTTTGGCATCTAATTATTCTTTATCAATATGGGATGAGATAAAAACTATTCAACATCATTTTGCTGAAATACCATTTGAAACAATATTGAAATGTGCCACACTTAATGGGGCTAAGTTTTTACATATTGATGATTGGGCTGGCAGTATTGCAGTAGGCAAAAGACCTGGCATTAATGTAATTGAAAACGGAAGCTGCACAAAAATTATATAAAAACAAAAAAGGCGAAATATCATTGCAGATACTTCGCCTTTTTAAATAGTAATTTATTGTATAAAAAATTATTTTACACGTTCTACATAGCTGCCATTACGGGTATCAACTTTAACCATAATATCCGAATCAACAAATAAAGGCACTTGTATAGTTGCGCCTGTTTCTAAAGTTGCCATTTTTTGTGCATTAGTAGCAGTGTTGCCACGTTCGCCTGGCTCGGTATAGGTAATCATTAAGTTTACAAATGCAGGCACTTCGGCAAATAATGCTTTTTCGGTATCTTCATGTATGCATACTTCAACTTCTTGTCCTTCTTTTAAAAATGGATAACCTTCTACTTCGTCTTCAGCCATTGTAAGTTGCTCAAAAGTTTCGTTATCCATAAAATTATAACCGCTATCGTCTTTATAAGTAAATTGAAATTTACGACGGGTAATTTGTTGAATATCTAAAGGTTCGCCACTGTTAAAAGTATGGTCAAGCGATTTGCCTGATGTGATACTTTTTAATTTGGTACGCATATAAGCGCCGCCTTTGCCCGGTTTGTGATGTTGAAAATCAATCACTGTCCACAAGTCGTTTTTAAAATTGATACATAATCCTTTTCTGATGTCTGCTGTAGTTGCCATTTTTATTTATCTTAATATATTTTTTTATGGATTGCAAAAGTAAACACTTATTTTGTATTTTCTATCCTTAATGGCTTTCATTAATGAATACATTTTGCCATAAAATAAGTATGGCGAACCTTTAAGGTTCGCCATACTTTAACTTTACTATGTCGCTAATTTAACTCTACTCTATTCTTAACGGTTTTCATTAAAAGGTTCACGATTGCTTTTAAAATCCGATTTCCAGTAGCAGCAATAAAAATCTTTTGATTTACGTATGCAATAAGGTTCAACAAGCCACTGTCCTTTGGTTGATGTTATCAAAGCATGAAATCCTGTTTCATTAATATTTGCTCTAATTGTAGTTGATTTATCGGCTACTGCATTGCCCATGTATGATTTTAATTCAGGAAATTGTTTTGCCAATTCGGGGCTCATGGTTTGCGATTGATACATTTCAAATTTTATTACATCACCATCTGGCGATGGAATTTCGATAATAACTGGCTTAATAGGTTTATCATTTATTAATCCTGCTTTTAATAAATTTGATTTTAGTTTTTCAAATTTCAACATCCAACATTTATACTTTACAATTTGGGTTGATACTTTACAATTTGAAATGCGATTAGTTATTGAATTTTCAGATTGTATTTTCCAAATCTTATTTGAACAACTATTCAAAAGAAAAATGAAGCACAAGCTTAATAATGTAAAATGTTTATTTAAAATATTCATGAATTTATTCTTTGATAAACTTAGATGAAAAGCTGCTTGAAGCTGTTTTGATTTGAATAAAATAAATGCCATTTACAATATCTGAAACATTTATTTGTTCTGCTTTGCCTGTTGATGTAGTTTCAATTTTTCCTTTCTTAATAATTTGTCCTAATGTATTTATTATCAAATAATCAGCGTTAAATAAATTGTTTATTCCACTTATTTGCAAATAATCATGAGTAGGATTTGGCAATACCTGCATTGCTTGCCCATTATAAACATTTGCGATTCCGTTTGCATTTGAATTAAAGTTGATGGTAAAATCAGCATCACTGATATCAAAAAAATAATTATCCGAACAACGAATTAAAAATCTAACTGTAGTATTGGTTTGAATATTAGGCACTGTAATATTTGCTGAGCCTGTGTTTGGAAGATGTGTAGCCACTATTGAATCGAAAGTTAAGCCACCATCAACCGACATTAATATATCTACAAAACCGCAATTTATTGGTGCTACATCGGTACCCGATACAGCCCATGAAATATTTTGAGTACTACCACCATTCCACACTTCGCCACCATCGGGTATAAAAACGGTAAACGGACCAGCCGCCATAGTAACATTTAAAGCAAATGCGGTGGCAATTGAACAGCCATTGCCGCCAGTTGCAACACCGCCGCCACCATTTTTATTATCTCTTACTGTTAATCTAAAATTCATAGTTCGGCTAATAGTTGGTAATACTTCGCCCTTATTACCACCCATTAAATTGCTTGGATTGGCCTGAAATCCTAAATTAATATTTACCAAACTTGGTATGTATCGTATAGGTAAAATTGTAGGTACACGAGATTTAAACAAAGGTGCTGTAGTAGTAGATTTTCCTCCATCCCAAGTAGTAGATGAGCCTTTATCCATTTCTTCCCAACAATAGGTTAGGACATCGCCATCCACATCTGTAGCTGCGCCAGTTAAAAAAAATGGGGTTTGTGCAGGAATCGTTTTGCCATTGGTTGGCATTGATGTAATAGTTGGTGGATTATTATTAGTTGCTGTGGTTGATGCACAAGTGTTTCCATTACCTGTATTTGAATAGGCAACAATGGCATCAAAACTTGCAGTATGAAAAAATGGATCGCTATGAGGTTGAATATCATCATTGCCGCATATTCCAGCATATGCCAAAATAGTTGTACCACTACCAACTTCATAAGCATTGCCGCTACTTCTATTACCCGAACATGAACCCAAACCACTATTGAAAGTATGATTAGCTCCAAATTGATGACCCATTTCATGTGCTACATAATCAATATCATAAGGGTCGCCAACAGGATTTGAATTGCCTGTAATACCTTTGGCTTTATTGTTTGAACTACATACACAGCCTAAGTTTGCCAAGCCACCACCACCTGTGCTAAAGGTATGACCGATATCATAATTAGCCGAACCAATATTGCCATTAATAACAGTTTGGCTTTCGCCAATTAAAGTAGTTGAGGTATTATTTCCTGTAAAAGGATCGGTAGTAGGATTAATAAAAATCACATTTGTTTCGGTACCAATTAAAACTAATCTGATGGCAACTTCGGTTTCATACACACCATCA
>JBEEMV010000294.1:0-15963 GCA_041192505.1 Bacteroidota bacterium | reverse complement strand
AAAAAGAAGTGAATGAATTATTGATTCAAGTAGGAATGCCACATGCCATTTTGAAAATAGAACATCATCAAGCCAATGAAATTTCGGTTAATGGAATAGATAATTTTAAATTTTTATTTACCGCCAATAAAGGAAGTGCATTACAAGAAATTAATAAAGTGGCTTCGGGTGGTGAGTTGAGCCGATTGATGCTTTGTATTAAATCGTTGGTAGCGGCTTCGGCGCATTTGCCAACTTTGGTATTTGATGAAATTGATACAGGTATTAGCGGCGAAGTGGCAAAGCAAGTGGGTAATATTTTACATCAATTAGCAAACAAACACCAAGTGCTTTGTATTACACATCTACCGCAGATTGCAGCCAAAGGGCAATCGCATTATTTTGTGTATAAATCAACCGAAAATGAAAGAACTATTTCGCAAATAAAAATGTTGAAGAGTGATGAACGAATAGTTGAAATAGCAAAAATGCTAAGCGGTAATCAGCCTGGCGAAGCGGCATTGGCAAATGCAAAAGAATTGATGAATTGAACCCACATTTTTTTAAAATAAGTAAACATGATATTAGTTACAGGTGGTACAGGATTTTTAGGCAATCATTTATTGCAAAAACTTTCGAATCAGCAAAAACCTGTAAGGGCAATGTATCGTCCATCATCTGGTTTAAAAATAAATAAAGAAATAAAGAATGTAGAATGGGTAAAAGGCGATGTGTTAGAAGTAGATTCTATTTCATCTGCCATGCAAGGCATTACTGAAGTATATCATGCAGCAGCCATGGTTTCGTTTGATAAACGCCAACATGCATTAATGAAAAAAATAAATGTAGATGGAACCGAAAACATGGTAAACATGGCTTTAGAAAATAAAATTCAGAAGTTTGGCTATATCAGTTCGGTGGCGGTATTGGGCCGAAGTGCAAAGATGAATTATATAGATGAAAATAGTGAATGGGAAAAAAGTAAATTCAATTCGCAATATGCGTTAAGTAAAATGTTGGCTGAAAGAGAAGTATTTCGTGGGGCGGCAGAAGGATTGAATGTAGCTATTGTAAATCCATCGGTAATAATTGGTAGTGGCGATTGGCAGGGTAGCAGTACTGCCTTGTTTAGCACTATTTATAAAGGTATGCCTTTTTATTCAACAGGTATAAATGGTTTTGTAGATGTAGATGATGTAACAGAATGTATTATACAATTAATGGACAATAATATATTTGGCGAACGATTTATATTAAATGAAAATAATTATAGCTATCAACAAATTTTTAATTGGATAGCAGCAGCATTGCAAGTAAAAAAGCCATCGATAGAAGTTACAAAATGGATGAGCGAATTAGCATGGCGATTAGAACATTTGAAAACAATTATAACAGGCAAAAGCGGAGTTGTAACCAAAGAAACAGCTACCACAGCCTTATTAGAGAATTTTTATTCGAACGAAAAAATAAAAAACAAAATCAATTTTCGGTTTACGCCCATTGAGCAATCTATTCAAAAAACAGGAAAATTGTTTTTATCATCACATTAAATACCTTTGTGCCTCCAAATTTTTTAAATAATTATTTATGATAAAAAAATCGATTCAACTAATAGCAGTTTTAAGTTTACTAATGGTGCAAGTTTTTGCTCAACCAAAAGTAATTCAAAAAGAAAAAGTAACATTTACCGTTCACTTACGCAATGGCGATGTAATATCAGGCAATAGCAATATCAGAACCATGATTGTAAGCACTTCTTATGGTACATTGGCATTGCCAGTGTCCAACATCAATTCAATAAAAATTGGAATTATTAATCCTGAAATTGATAAAGAATCAATTTTAAGAATGATAGATAAATTGAATAGTTTAAAACCTGAAGTACAAAAAAATGGCTTCGAAAGCCTTGTACAGCAAGAACCAGGAGCAATTTATGTAATTAAAGAATATTTGAAAAGTGATAACAATACGGCTTCTATAAATCCAGATTATAGTATTGAGGCTGCTTTGCAACAATTAATTTCAAATTATGGAATTGATGACAAAGCCCCAATGGATGATGTAATAAAATATGATGATTATTATAGTGCCGAAGGTACTTGTAATTTTACTGGAAACATTCAGATTGAAACTGCATTTGGTGTATTGGAAATTCCACGTAAATCAATTGTACAGATTGATATTACTACCGAAACACCTGAATCAGGCTATACAAAAAATTTTATTATTCAAGCCAATAAAAATATATCGGGTAATGCTGATGGTGGATTTTTAAATACAGGAATTACATTAAAAGCAGGTGAATCATTTTCTATTTCGGCTAATGGAAAAGTAACTATTGCTAGTTTATCTAATAATAGTTATACCCCAGATGGGGGCATTAATGGAGCACCAGCACCTAATGATGGAGGAACAAATTCGCCAACGTATGGTAATGTGGTTTTTAAAATTGGTGAAAGTGGGCAAACTATTAAAGCAGGCGCAGGTTATAGAGGCAAAGCAGCTAATGGCGGAATACTATATTTAGCTATTTATGAAACCGTATTTAACCCTGCCAACACGGGTAGTTATAAAGTTAAAGTAAAAAAACAGTAACCCCATATTCATGGTTTTTACTTATTAAATTCAGTTAATCGCAATATTTATTTTGCCTTCATGCTATAGTATTTTTGCATTCGAGGTTATAAATAAAAAGGCAACTTTTTAAAATCCGTCTGTTCGTGGTTGACTGGCGGATTTTTTTATTGAAAATATTTTCTTGTAAAGCGTTGTTTACATTTGCGTAAACAAAATTTCATTTTACCCAACCAATAGCATGAAAAAATCTTTTCAATTAGCTCTACTCTTATTTTGTGTTTCCATTTTCAAAATTTCATTTGCTCAATCTAATTATGAAATTGTGTACGAGCAATATGAAAACAATAAATTAATTCCTAACAGAATTATTACATTGAAATGCAACAACGAGAAAGCTGCTATTACAAATTCATCAACTGCCGAACATTTTTTTATTGATTATAAAAAAACAACTACAATAAAAACAGCCTTATTAAGCAATACCAAGTTTGTCGTATTTACATCGTTCGATTCGTTGCCAAAAGCTGTAATAACTAATGAAAAAGATACTTTGTTGGGCATGCCTTGTAAAAAAATAAAGTACGATATTTTTTCGAATAGGATAGAAGTGTGGGTTACAGATAAAGCCATGTGTAAAGGTTCGCCATCTATTTCATTTGTACCCGAAAATGGATTGGTTTTAAAATATTCGGTGAATGGCAGCCGTGTAATTATTGCTAAATCTATGCAGCCAATTCAGCAAAATATTTTATTTCCGAATGATAGTTTTGAAAAAATTACAGAGCCCGAGTATGCAGCAGCACAAATAAAATCTAAGTATTCAATTATTCCAATATTCGAAAAAGAACAAATTAATTTTGAAGATTTGAATAAAAATAAAAACATAAAACATCTTGAAATTGAACATCGATTTGTAAAAGGAAATGTGATTTTAAAAACAATAAAACTTCCCGAGCATGCATCAAAAGGGAGTTATTTTATAAAACTTACTTTGTGGAGTAATGGCGATGCTTATGATAGAGTGGGCTCTGTATTTACTGTTTCAAGTCAAAAAGAAAAATCTGTTTTTACTGCCATGGCAAATGGGATAGAAAGTTTGCCCGTTTATATTGATAAAAATAAGGAAAAATACCAGGGAATTATTCCTTCTGAAAATTATTTACCAGCAATAGAATTAATGCGTTTTTTTACTCCATTTGGTGTGGGGTATTTCAATAAAAAAAGAATAATAGCAGGTTATGATTGGAGTGATTCGGTAGTGTATAAACAAGATGTAACATCATTAATTCCGAGTGATGAAAAAGAAATGATGATTGGAGTTTATATTGGTAATTACGATAAGGGTGGTCATAAAGTAAGCCTTGAGCTTGATTTTTATCCCGAAGCCGAAATGCCCGAAACTAAAAAAATAATTCAACCATTGTTTAATACTGTAAATATAATGGAAGCTGAAGGACAAAATTATGGTAAATTATTTCAAACAGATTCGCTGAAAGTTGATTTCGAAATTGCAGATTCGTTAGATAATTTACAGTTATTATTTACCACTACGGGGCATGGTGGTTGGGAAAATGGAGACGAATTTAATCCAAAATTAAATCAATTATTTATAGATGGAAAAGAAGAATTTCATATTACGCCTTGGCGAACAGATTGTGGTACATATAGATTGTTGAATCCTGCATCGGGTAATTTTCCTGATGGATTATCTTCCAGTGATTTAAGTCGTTCAAATTGGTGTCCTGGAATTTTAACACCACCTTATTTTATTCCATTAAAAAAATTGACAAAGGGCAAACACACTATACAAGTAGTAATTAATCAAGGAAAAAACGAAGGACAAAGTTTTAGTCATTGGTGTGTTTCGGGTGTTTTAGTAGCAACTAAAAAATAAACTTGAACTTAAAATGATGTTTAATTTAATGCTGAAATTAAATTTATAGCCGCCACCAATATGCATTGTAGCCTAAAAACAAAAAAAAATATAACGCATTCAAAAAAAATATCTATTTTGTAAAAAATTAATCAATAACAATGCAAACAGGTACAGTAAAATTTTTCAATGAAACCAAAGGTTTCGGATTCATTACACCATCAAATGGTGGTGAAGACATCTTCGTTCACAGCAGTGGCTTATCAGGAACTATCCGTGAGAAAGACCAAGTAGAATACGAAGAACAAAAAGGTAAAAAAGGCATGAATGCAGTAAACGTGAGAGTTATAAATAACTAATCAACAAATTTTATTCTTTGCAAAAAAGACATTTCTTAATCGGAAATGTCTTTTTTGTTTTATGTAAATACGGTATCAAATTTTTATTTCTTTCCTTTAACTTTTACCAAATAATCTACAATGATTTTGGCGTTGATGGAATCGATAGGTGCACCAAAATTTTTGCGCATTTTATCTACAATTTTAACCCAAGTTTTTTCTGGAAAATTGGGTTGCATTTGAATGTATCGCAACGAATGACAAATCATACAATTGTTCTTGAAAACTTGATAACCGCTCGAATCGGGCAGATTGGTAATCACATTTTCTAAAGGGATGGCTTCCTGTTTTTGTTCAACAGTTTTATTTTCGTTGCACGAAAAAATCACAACAAAAATCAGCAGCCCAAAAAATATTTTCACAAAATTATTTTTCATTTTTCTTCAAAATTTTATTTCACAATTAATTCCAACTGTTCAATTTCATTACGCATATAACCGCTTCTATTCCATTGATGTTCGGGTTGTGTTTTGCCAGCGTTGTTGGTGGCTTTCACTTTCAACATATATTTTCCTGCGGCTGGTGCTTTCCAATCAATCACCCAATGTCGCCACGAATATTTTCCAAAATCAACATCCAATTTTGTAGCCGCCCATGTTTTTCCGTTATCAAAACTAATTTCCACTTTTGCTATGCCATCGCCGCCATCCATTGCTACGCCTACAATGTGGTAAGTTTTACCACTTTGCAAAATGCTATCGGGTTCGGGTGTTACAAAAATCGAACGCACATCCATCTTGCTAATTGGTGTCATATCTTTTGGTAATGAATCGGGTTTTTCATTTCCATTTTCTTTATTCTTCGGCACCAAATAAGCCTTCTTCATCCAGTATCCATCATACTTTTCGGCATGCACCGTTATCTTACTCAACATACCTACCCAATAAGTGGCATACCAACCTGGCACTACCAATTTCAGCGGAAAGCCGTTCAGCAGCGGAATTGGTTCGTCATTCATTTCATAAGCAATCATCACTTCTCCATCCATGGCATGATTTAATGCTAATGATTTTTCAAAATCAGCCACTGTTGGCATGGGTGGTGCATCTAACCCATTAAACGAAACATCGGCTGCATCGGGCTTTGCGCCTGCCATGGCTAAAATATCTTTCAACTTTACACCTTTCCATTTTGCATTGCCCATGCCACCATTTTTCCATTGAGCACCAGCTACTGCAGGTTTAAAAAAACTTCTTGCATTGCCAGCGCAAGCGCACAAAGCATTAATGGTAAAGGGTTTAAACTTTGTTTTTAAATCGTTCAACGATAATTCGAGTGGTGTTTTTACAGCGCCACCAATTCGTAAACGAAAAGTATCGGCATCAATTTTTTCGGGCAAATTGGCTAAATGCCAACGCACAAAAAAAACATCGTTAGGTGTGAAGTCTTGTAAGAAATATTTTAAAGGTGTTTCTAAATTTGGTGGTCTATCAGTTAGCAACAGCAAATCGGCCTTGCCATTGGCTTTTACCATTTCGGGCGATGACTTGGTGGTAGTTGAATTCGTATTTTCATTTTGTTGGCAAGCAAAAAACAACGCCGAAAAAATGACAACACAAATTATTTTTTGAAAACGAAAAAGCAATTTCATAACGCATTTGGTTTGAAACAAAAATAGAATTTTTAAAGGATAATTTTTTTGAAAAAATAAATCGCATGGGTATAACGGTAAGGCTATTATATTTGCTCAACATTTTCAAATCTTTACTAAGTGAAAAAAATATTAGTTTCAGTATTCCTTTTCCCAATGATTGTTTCTTTTGCCAATGCGCAATCATCTAATTTTAATATTATTCCTCAACCCAATTCAATTCAAACATTTGATGGCAATTTTAAAATTAGCAAAAACACTTTTGCTATTTCGCTTGATATTGAATTATATGATGAACAATATTTTATTTACGAATTAAAAAAGCGGTACGGTATAAAAATAGTTCATGGTGTTTCGTATAATTTGAATAAGCCCAGCATTATTAGATTAACGATGGATACTGCTAACCATTTAATGAATGGTGGGTATGTATTGCTTGCTACTAAAGGAATGATAAGTATTTCGGGAAGTGGTAAAGATGGAATTTTTAATGGCATTCAAACCTTATTGCAAATTATTACAAAAGAATCTGATTCAATTTTATCGGTACCTTATTGTATGATTACTGATGAACCACGATTTGAGTGGAGAGGAATGCATTTAGATGTATCACGACATTTTTTTCGAAAGAAGAAGTGAAAAAATATATCGATTTACTTGCCTATCATAAAATGAATGTGTTTCACTGGCATTTAACTGATGACCAAGGTTGGCGAATTGAAATAAAAAAATATCCTTTATTAACATCTATAGGAAGCAAAAGAAAAGAAACCATGGTGGATAAAAATTTCAATCCATACATTGGCGATGGTAAACCTTATGGTGGATTTTATACGCAAAAAGATATTCAAGAAATTGTATCGTATGCCGATAATAGGCACATTACTATTGTACCCGAAATAGAAATGCCAGGACATGCACAAGCTGCTATTAGCGCCTATCCGCAATATTGCTGTAGTGGTTTGCCAAGCGATGTATTAACCAAATGGGGCGTAAGCGAAAATGTGTTTTGTACGAAAGATTCAACACTACAATTTATTAAAGATGTATTGAAAGAAGTAATGGAAATGTTTCCATCGCCATACATTCATATTGGTGGCGATGAAGTGCCAAAAGCGGCTTGGAAAAATTGTTCGGTTTGCCAAAGCAACATTAAAAAATATGGATTAAAAGATGAGCATGAATTACAAAGTTGGTTTATAAAACAGATAGATAATTTTGTAACTGCAAATGGTAAACAGATAATTGGTTGGGATGAAATATTAGAAGGTGGCTTAGCACCTAATGCAGCAGTGATGAGTTGGAGAGGCACCGATGGAGGCATTGCAGCAGCCCGAATGAAACATAAAGTAGTAATGTGTCCTGGGTCGCATTGTTATTTTGATCATTATCAAGGTTCGCCACTTACTCAGCCTTTGGCAATTGGTGGTTATACTACGGTTCAAAAAGTATATTCCTATGAACCAATACCAGATTCGTTAAATGCCGATGAACAAAAATATATTTTGGGTGCTCAAGCTAATTTATGGACAGAATATATAGCTGATTATAATAAGCTTACCTTTATGGCTTTGCCCCGAATGAGCGCCATTGCTGAGGTTTTATGGACAAAAAAAGAAAATAAAAATTATGAATTGTTTCAAAATAGATTGTTGCATCAATTTAAAAAGTGGGATAATCAAAACATAAATTATAGCAAAGCTTTGCTTGATATTGATGCTTCGTTAAAACCTTTTAGCGATAATAAATCTGTTGAAATTACTTTGCATCCACCATTTGCCAATGGTAATATAAAATACAAAACCTGCGATAGCTGTGGTTGGAACAATTATGTATCGCCCATCATCATTAATAAAAATGCTACTATACAAGCTTATTATCAAAACAAAGAATTGAATATTAAAAGTGAATTGTGGAAGCAAAAAATTATTGCACATAAGGCTTTGGCTAAAAATATTTCATTAGCTATTCAGCCCGATAAGCGCTATAACAATGGTGGTGCATTTACATTAATTGATGGAATAAAAGGCATTACACCTTGGTATAGCAAAGAGTGGTTGGGTTTTAGCGGCGTTAATTGCGAAGCATTAATTGATTTGGGCGAAGAGAAACCAATAGGCAAAATTAAAATTGGTTTGTTGCAAGATGATGCCAGTTGGATTCATCTACCCGATTCGGTTATTATCGGTTATAGTTTAGATAATACTGAATTTGCGCCGTATTATAATTCGCATTTATTGGTGAATGATAATCGTGCAAAATTGCAAAGGCAAGAGTGGAGCTACATTCCTGCCATTCCTCAAAACGAATCGTTTTTAACTGAAACCAATGCAGCTAAAATAAAAGTTGTAGGCGTTACAGCTAGGTATATTAAAGTAATGATACATTGCAAAAAATCAATAGCAGCAGGCAAACCTGGTGCTGGCGAAAAAGCTTGGCTTTTTGTAGATGAAATTGAAGTACGATAAAGTTTTATTTCGAACTTATCAATTCGCCATTTTTATAAATGGTAGTTTTAGTAATAGCGCCAGTTTCACTATCGTATTCAAACCATTCGCCATCTTCTTTACCCATTATGTAGTGTCCTTTTTTTACCATTATTCCTTTTTCATTATAAGTAATTTGTTCGCCATTTAAAATATCATCTTTATAATCGGCTTCCATCATCATTATATTTTTTCTATAATACCATTTTGTTCTGCCATTTTTCTTTCCATCTTTCCATTCGCTTTCTTCTTGCTTTCCGCTTGCATCATCATAGTTCATTATTTTTTTTCCATTCACTTTTCCTGCTTTATAATTTATCTGCGATTTTATTTTGCCGCCATTAATAAACCTAATTGAAATGCCATCCAACAAATCATTTTTGTATGTTTCATCAGTTGTTGCAAATCCTGTTCTATCATAGCTTACTGCCATTCCATTTCTTTTATCATGATGATATTCTTCAATTTTTAATGGTGCACCATGTTCGTAATAAAAGCGCCAAATGCCTTCTCGTTTACCTTTTATTAGTTTGCCTTGGGTTAATAATGTACCGTTTGGTGTAGTTACTTTATAAAAGCTTGTACCTATTTCGGTAGCATCTTTTGTGATGATGGTATCATTTTTTTCAACCTTTGGTTTAGTAAGATTAGATGTAATAGGTTGTTTGTTATTAGCCGCTTTCACTAAATCTTGTTTAGTAATAGTTTGCGATGTTTGAGCATAAGCACTACTTATAAAAAGTAAGGGTAATGCCAATAATTGTAGTTTCATATTTTAATAGTTTTTATAATTTTTGTACAAAAGAAACTGTTGGTTTATAAGCCGGCTTTTGTTTTTTGGTTGCCCAAAACTTCTATCATTTATCTGCGAAACATTTCACAATGTTCCTGTTACGACCTACCCACCCAACGCATTTTTATTTCTAAAAATTCAAACGGGTAGCCTTAATGGCGTTGGTATATTTGGTCTTTCAGCACACAAGGTTTATTCACAAAACTGGTTACCCAGTAAGGTCGTAGGCTCTTACTCTACGTTTTCAACTTTACTCTCTAAATTTTCATTAGATACATTTTTTTGCAAAAATTAAAGTAGTTATTTTCTGTAATACTTTCTGTTATTCTTTTCAGAATACCTTCCCGTTAGGAAGTGTGTTACCCTTTGCTGTCCGGACTTTCCTCCCTTTCTTATTTCATAAAAGGCGATAGAACCACCAACAGTTTGATGCGAAAATAAGGATTAAACAATATAAGCTTGTTAAATTATTTTCGAATGGGTTGTTAAATTATTTTTTTTGATACTAAATAATCGGTAATTGTTTTTGTGCCGCCTAAATTGTTAACTACATATTTGTTTGAAATAGATGATAGCCTGGTTAGTTCGCTTTCGTTTTTTATTAATTTATTTAGTATTACGGTAAGTTGTTGTTCGTTTTGAATGGCAAAGGCGCTGCCTTCATTTATTAAATCAAAAGCTTCGTTAAACTTATGATATTTTGGTCCAAAGATAACTGGCATACCAAACACTGCTGGTTCTAAAATGTTATGTATACTACTGCCAAAGCCACCACCAATATAAGCTATAGAAGCTACTGAATATATTTTGCTTAACATACCAATGGTATTAATAATTAAATGTTGGTGTGGGCTACCTTCAATAGGTTGATTATTTATTTCAGAATATAATAGAGTAGGGGCTGCTATTTTAGATTTTAGTTGATTGATTTTTGAAGTTTCTATTTCATGGGGCACCCATATTATTTTCCAATTTTTAGGTAAATTGGTTTTATACCAACGAATAAATATTTCTTCATCGGGTTGCCATACACTGCCTAAAACTATTATTTTTTTATTATCACAAAACTGATGAATGCAATTGGGTAATTGTACTTGCAACGAATTTTGATATACTCTATCAAACCTTGTATCGTTAGCTACTTCAACTTGATGGATGCCGATAGTTTGTAGCATTGATTTGCTATATTCATCTTGAACAAAAATAGTGGTAAAGCATTGTAAAGCTTTTTTAAAATGCTTACCATACCATTTAAAAAATATTTGGTTGGCTCGGAATTTTGCAGAAATGATTACAGTTGGTATATGTTGAATTTGTAATTGAAATAAATAGTTTAACCAAAATTCATATTTTACAAATATGGCTATTGATGGTTGCAGTAAATGAATAAAATCTACGGCATTTTTAGGTGTATCAAGCGGTAGGTATAATACGGCATCGGCGCTTTTATATTGTTTTTGAATTTCGAAACCCGATGGTGAAAAAAATGTAACTACTATTTGCTTATTGGGGTATTCTTTCTTTATCCATTCTATTAATGGTCGGCCTTGTTCAAATTCGCCAAGCGATGAACAATGAACCCATACAGGGTTTTTAATTGTTTTTAATTTTTCGGCATATAGTTGTTGCCAATTTTTTCTACCATTATAAAATAGCTTTGCTTTTTTATTGAAAAATGAAAAAACAAACACCAAAATATAATATACACGAATAGATATGTTGTATAAAAACATACTGCAAATGTAGTTTTTTTTGTGCTATTAAAGTGGTAGATGAGGGTGGGGTAATTTTCTTTTTTTAATGACTACTGTTATTACACATCTTCGAAAAATGCTTGTTAGCTACCTCATCTTTATCTTCTGCAACAGAGAAGAATGGTATTTTTCGAAGATGTATATTTTATAACGCTTCAAACCAAAGTTTGTCTTGGTTATCTTCATCGCCATTATAATTGATAAATAATTCTTCGTTGGGTATAATATTGCGCCATGCTACAAAGGTGATAGTTTCATCTTCAAAATTCATTTTGTAAGCTACATTGGGCTGATAGTTATGATTGTAAATGCTTCCATAACCTAATGCTATTGCTTTGTGTTTTTTATCATCGCCCCAAATGAAATAATAATTGTACAAATAAGATTTCTCAATCAAATCATTATCGGCTTCGGGTAAAATTAGCATGGGTGCTATTTCAATTGTTTTTCCTTCGGCAATAAATTCATTTGTAAAAACACCTTTGCCTTTATTGGTAGATGGCGCAATATATATATCAGCAAAAAACATGGTTAACTATATTAGTAGGAATGATTACAAAAGTATTTTATTTAACTTAAATTATGCAGTAGATGTTTGTCGAACTTTTAAAGTTTGCTAAATTGGAAAGCCAATAGTTATACAAGGAAAGTCAATAGTTATACAAGGAACGCTCATCCTTATATAAGGAACGCCGATAGTTATACAAGGAACGCTCATCCTTATACAAGGAAAGCCAATAGTTATACAAGGAAAGCCGATAGTTATACAAGGAACGCTGATAGTTATACAAGGAACGCTTATCCTTATACAAGTACACTTAATGTAGGGTATTTATTTTATAATTTTAAATGTCTTTTTCTTTTTTTGTGTAATATTAGATAAAACGGCTACATATAAACCCGGCTCAACATAGCCCATATCTAAAGGTTTTACTTCGCTGCTTCCGCCATCCATATTAAAAGCTTCAAATTGTTTTAATAGCTGCCCATTTTGATTAAAGATAGATAAATCATATTGGGTGTTTTGCCAAGATGATGGTGTAGTTATTCTTAATGCAGGATTATCGTTGCTGCTTAATAACTCAACTTTTTCATCTTCGGTAAGTGTTGAACTACTGCCATAATTAATAGCCACAATGTTTGAGTATTCGAATGTTCCATCTAAATTAAATTGTTTTAAACGATAAAAATTATAGCCATTGCTTGGGTTAATATCTTGGGTTTGATAATCTAATAAGTATCTGCTTGTACCATTAACCGATTTAGATTTTACTTTTTGAAAATAATCAAAACTATTTCCGTCTACACTTTTTTCTATTTCAAAATAATCATTGTTAGATTCGGTAGCCGTTTGCCAATTTAAATTTATTTTATTAGTATCTAATGTGGCAATAAAACTCATTAGCTCAACAGGTAATACATTTACCCCACCACTTTTATTGCCTAAAGCAAAAGTTGAAAATGAATTAAAATTAGCAGGCGATGATGTTGAGGATACACTACCAGTTAAGTTTGAACCAGTATTGGCAGGCGCACCAGTACCACCAATATCTATCCATTTATTCATAAATGTTGAAGTGTTTTTAACAATGGTAAGGTTAGCACCATCTGTAACAACATCATTTGCTCCAAAAAATATTTTAATGGTTTGATTACCACTTAAATTTTGTGAAGGTTGGTTGGTGTTAGATGCATCGCTTCGGGTAATGGTGTAATAATGCATTTGCGAAACATTATAAACAGAAAAAGGTAAAGTATAATTTAATGCAGCAGCACTTGTGTTATAAACGTTGATTAGATAATTATACAATGTAGCATTGGAATGATTTACGGTTAATGAAACAGGGCGACAATCAGCACCATTGCCCACAGGAAAATTTAAAACTGTAGCGCCACTTGCCGATTTTTGATAGCGCATTGGCCCGTTTACATAACTGGTAGATAAAGCTGTGCCTACTGCTGTGGTAGAACCATTCAACATGGTTAATAAATAGGTTGATGTAGTTTTTAATAAGCCCGAAGTTAATGTAAGACTGTTAGATACATTGATGCCAGTGTTAGATAAAATAACGCCAGCGCCTGTATTAGCAATTTGTAATCGAGTAAAAACTGGAATTGCCGAGCCAGTAGTAATGCTAATATTTTGTGCACTATTGCCTGTAAATTTAGCTGTACCGTTGCCGCTACCAAATGTAATAGAGGTAGCCGCAGGTGATGTAACAGTTACATTACCACTATAAGTAGATGTGTTATTATAATTAGGATAAACTATACCTGTATTGCTTTGCACAAAGGTTACATTATTGTTGTAAGCATCGGCAGTGGTTACTGCCAACATTAAATAACCTGTGCCTGTATTGGTAATAGTAGTAGCGCCATTAAAATTATTATTGCCAATGCTTTGGTCGTTGGTGGTTCCGTTTTTAGTGCAACTAATAGCACTATTAAAAGTACAACCATTAAAATATAAACCTGGGCTGGTAGAAGTTAATACACCATCAAATTGAGCAGCCGAACCATATTGAATATAACTTGTGCCTGTAGTAGTTAATGATTGAGGTGTTGAAGTACCCGATTGAGTAAAACTTTTGAATACTAAACCACCGCTATTAAATCCACCTGCGCCAATCGAAATAGTTTTGCCAGTAGCTAAAGTAGCCGAGCCTGTATTGTTGCCAAAATATACACCAGCACCATTTACATTGCTTAAAATAATATTGCCATTGTATTGGGTATTGATACCAAAAGCGTTTAAATAAATCCAAAGTGAATTAGAAGTAGGTTGATTGGTAAATGTTACATCACCATTAAAAATATTACCTGTACTATTGTAAGCTATGTACATGTGTTGCGCCGAACTTCTATTAATAAATGTGGCAGCAGCATTAAATACATCGGGGCTACCATTACCCATCATAAAATAACCTGCGCCAGTATTGGTAATTGAAACTATATCGTTAAATGTATTACCACCTGTTGAACCATCATTAGTAGAGCCTGTTTTAGTAGCAACAACTGGTTTATTAAAAGTACTACCATTAAAAAATAAAGATGGACTTGATGCGGTAATATTGCCATCAAATCTTGAACTTGAAGTAATATTTAATGTAGCCGTACCTGTTAAATTAAATGTTTGTGGTGTATTACCAGTTTGTATAAATCTTTGTAGCAAAAGATTACCTGCTGTAAAGCCAGTAGTTCCTACACTAATTGTTTTAGTAGCTGCTAATGTGGCATTGGCTGAAACATTGCCACCGCAAAATTGAATACCACCACCAAAAGTAGAATTTACAATAATATTATCGTTGAATAAAGTATTGGCTGAATACCAAGCTACATAAATAGCCGAATTGTTGGTAGGTGAATTGGTAAATGTAGTAACACCGCCAAATGTATTGTTGGTGCTATTATAAGCTACATAAATTTGACTAGTACCAGTATTTTTAAAAGTAGCAGCGGCATTAAATTGATCACCAGTACCATTGCCAAACATTAAATAACCCGAACCCGAATTAGTAAAAGTGGCAGCGGCATTAAAAATATTATTTCCATTACATACATCATTGGTTGAACCTGTTTTAGTAGAAGTTACTGTACCATTAAATATGCATCCATTAAAATATAAACCAGGGCTTGATGAAGTTACATTGCCACCAATTGATGATGATGGACCAAATTGTAAATACGATGTAGCGCCTGTCATAGTTAAGTTTACAATGCCCGAACCTGCTTGTGTAAATTGTTTTAATATTAAATAACCAGCATTTAATCCTGTTGAACCAGCTTGAATTGTTTTGCCCGAAGCCAAGGTGGTAGTAGCAGTTGTATTGCCTCCACAAAACTGAATACCTTGTGAAGCGCCCGATGTATTTACATAAATATTGCCATTAAACATATTACCAATACTTGAATAAGCTGGTAAAATTCTTTCCGAACCTGTATTAGTAAATGTGGCATCACCATTCCAAACATCGGGGTTAGTACCACCCAATATTAAATAACTACTTCCATTATTAATAAAAGTAGAAGTGCTGTTGAATGTATTACCACCTTGTCCCCAATCACCACTCGAACCTGTTTTAGTACAATTTAAAGTTCCATTAAATATGCAACCGTTAAATAATAATGCACCACTTGTTGCTGTTAAATTTCCACCTATTATTGACGATGGACCAAAGGTAAGATTGCTTGTACCTGTCATGGAAAGAGATATGGGTGCAGTGCCTTGTTGTGTAAATTTTTGTAACAATAACATGCCTGCCGAAAATCCACCAGCACCTAATGTAATAGTTTTACCTGCGGCTAAAGTTGTTGTGGCTGTAGCCGCACCATTAAACTGAATGCCCTGCCCATTGGTTGAACTTACTACAATATTATCATTGAATAAAGTATTGATGCCATACCAACTTACAAAAATTCCTACATTAGCTGTAGGTGTATTATTGAAAGTTGTAATGCCATTAAACATATTGTTTGTACTATTATAAGCTACATAAATTTGGTTACTTCCTG
>JBEEMV010000293.1:0-6037 GCA_041192505.1 Bacteroidota bacterium | reverse complement strand
AATTAATGTTGAATGGTTCGTACAAAATTGCGGATAAAATAAAAGCACAAGCATCGGTAACTACATGGCAACAATCTAAAACATTATTAGGCACCAAAACCATTGCTATTAAAGGCGATTTGCCATTAGATATAAGTTTGGGGGCTACGTATAATTACACCAAATACATTTCGGGATTTGTACAAGTAAACAATATTTTAAACCAACAATACCAAACATTTTATGGCTACAAATCTTTTGGATTAAATGCAATGTTGGGTGTAATATTTAAGTATTAATATGGCAAGAATAAAATTAGATTTTCCAGAAAAAGTAGTTTTTACAACTACTATGAATGTAAGAATTACGGATATTAATTATGGTGGTCATTTAGGCAATGATGCTTTACTTTCAATGATTCATGAAGCCCGTGTAAGATTTTTTAATAGTATGAATGCCAATGAAATTAACTTCTTTAATACATCTGTAATAATGGGCGATGTAGCCATACAATACAAAGGCGAAAGTTTTTATAACGATGAGCTATTGTTTGAAATTGCTGTAAACGATTTATCAGCAAAGAGTTTTGATATTTGGTATAAAGTTACCAAGCAGGGCAACGACATAGCAATTGTAAAAACAGGAATGGTATGTTTTAATTATAAAGAAAGAAAAACAGAAAATGTACCGAATGAATTTGTAAAAATTGTTTCAGTATAATAATCATGTGTTAGAAAATTATTTGGGTAGCAACATAAATATGCATACAACCCTAGCATTTGTTTTTTCATCTTATATTTAAAATCTGTAAGCATGAAATACAACATCAACATACCGAAGCCTTGCCACGAAGATTGGAACGCAATGCTACCCGAACAAAAAGGCAGACATTGCGATTCTTGTAAAACTGTAGTTACAGATTTTACTATCATGACCGATGCTGAAATTATTAACCACTTAAAAGCCACAGCCAGCAATACTTGTGGCAGATTTTTAGAAACACAATTAAATCGTGAATTACTAGAACCTACAAAAACTTACCATTGGTTTAACATTCCAAAATTATCGACAGCGGCTTCTATTTTATTTTCATTATTGCAATTGCCTGTATTTGCTCAAGTAAAAAATGAAATAAAAACAGAACAAACGCAAATTCAAAAATCGGATTCGACAAAACAAAAATTAAGTAGTGATATAATTATTAAAGGAACTGTATTAAGGGCAAATGATTATGAGCCGATGGATTATGTAGCTGTTAGAGTTTATCTAAATAATGAAATAATTGCTGTTGAATATACCTATGAAAATGGAAGTTTTAGCTGTAAGCTTTCATCTGAAAAATACGCTGATTCAATAGTAGATATTCGTATTAAAAATGTAGGATTTAAAGAAGATACAATTAAAGAAATAGCATTAAATAAAAATGAAATTGATGTAGGAAAAATATTTCTAAAAAGAACTTTACCAATAGGGAATATCGTTGTACACTCAACTACTATGGGACTATTAACACCTAAGAATATTTCATCAAATGATTCATTAAAAATTGATACAATAAAACATTCTGAAATAGAAACCTTACCTATTAGAGATGTAAATTCGGTTGTGCCTATTTATCAAGGAATGCCTTCTTCTACTATTCAAATTGGTGGAAGTCGGCAAAATGAAACAAGAATTATTATTGATGGTGTCCCGATAAAACTAACGCCTTGGCAACGCTTCAAACGAAAAATTAGAAGATTGTTTTAGCATGAAATACAACATCAACATACCGCAACCTTGCCATGAAGATTGGAACAAAATGTTGCCCGAACAAAAAGGCAGACATTGCGATGCTTGTAAAACTGTAGTTACAGATTTTACAATAATGACAGATGCTGAAATTATTAACCACTTAAAAGCAACAGCCAGCAATACTTGTGGCAGATTTTTAGAAACACAATTAAATCGAAATTTAATTGAACCTACAAAAACTTACGATTGGTTTAACATTCCAAAATTATCGGCGGCGGCTTCTATTTTATTTTCATTATTGCAATTGCCTGCATTGGCTCAAAATAAAAATGAAATAAAAACAGAACAAACGCAAATTCAAAAATTGGATTCGACAAAACAAAAATTAAGTGGTGATATAATTATTAAAGGAACTGTACTAAATGCTCTGGATGATAAACCGATGGATTTTATAATCATTACTGCAAAGAAAAAAGAATTAGTAATAGCTGTGACCTTATCAAATGAAGATGGGAGTTTTACTATCAATATCCCTAAAGAATATAAAGACTCGATAATGAATGTTATAGTTAGACATGTTGGCTACTATGAAGAAAGTAAAGAAATTAAAAATTCTTTTGACCAAACTATACAATTATGCTTAACCAAACTTCCTTATTTAACAGGAGCTGTTTTTATAAGACAAACCAAATGGCAACGCTTCAAACGAAAAATTAGAAGATTGTTTTAAAATTAGCACATTAGCATATTATCACTTTAGCGAATTGTTAATTGAGTTTTTATACTCTTCAGGCATATTCAGATTTTTAATTTCGGCTAATGTAAAAAGCCCAACTTCTTTGTGTTCGTGGCTTATTTTTATTTCATCTGTTGATGAATAATTGTGTTTGCATTGGTAAGTAATAATCAACACTTTTACTTTGCCTTTAATATCATATAGCCACACATCTACAATTTTTTCTACTTCGGTTTTTAAATTCAACTCTTCTTCAATCTCCCTAACTACGCATTGTTCGGCAGTTTCATTGGGTTCAAGTTTTCCGCCAGGCAATTCCCATTCATTGCGTTCGTTTTTTAATAAAATATACTTTCCATTTATTTCAATAATTCCTTTTACGCTTACTGGATATTTTTTCGAAAAATAATCGGTAGGAATAATGGGTGAAATGAGACCAATAATTTTGTATTTTAATTTGGCTAACATGAAATAAAAATACTAATAAGAATGTATAATTTAATCTGAATTGAATTTTATTGCAATAAAAAATTATTTTTGTTGGGTAATAAATAAAACAATTATATGCGACCAATAAGAGTTTTAGTAGCTAAAGTTGGATTAGATGGGCATGATAGAGGAGCCAAAGTAATTGCATCGGCATTACGTGATGCAGGTATGGAAGTGATTTATACAGGTCTACGACAAACCCCCGAAATGGTTGTGAATGCTGCTTTGCAAGAAGATGTAGATGCCATTGGCGTTAGCATTTTAAGTGGTGCACACAATACAGTCTTTCCAAAATTAATTGAGTTGATGAAGGAACGTGAAATGGGCGATGTATTGCTTACAGGCGGTGGCATTATACCCGATGATGATGCAAAAAAATTGAATGAAATGGGCGTTGGTAAATTATTTCCTCCAGGAACTAATACTTCCGACATTGCCGATTATATAAAGATTTGGGTGAAGGAGAAGAGGAGTTTTTAGTAACAGGTTTCTGGTTACTCGTAAATTCAAAACCAGTAACAAGCAAACAGAAACTCGAAATTTATTTAATAATGCAAGATTTTAAAAAATTACAGATTTGGCAACAGGGAATGGATTTGGTAATTGTTTGCTATCATCTTACAAAAAAATTACCAAAAGAAGAATTGTATGATTTAACTGCTCAAATAAAATCTGCTGTAAAATCAATTCCTTCAAACATTGCTGAAGGTTGTAGCAGAAGAAGTCAGAAAGATTTTTTTAGATTTTTAGAAATTGCTCTAGGTTCAGCATTTGAATTAGAAACACATATCTTAACAGCAATTAAACTTAATTTTATTAATGAAAAAGAAAATGAAGTGCTGTTACAAAAAATAACATCCGAACAAAAAATGATTTATAGTTTAATGCAAACACTTAACCAATAAGATTTTAAAGTGCGTTTATTTTTAAAAGAATTTATCGGCTCATATAATTTTTTTCTTAGGAAGGAAATTGTACATCCGTTTGTATTTTACAAAAAACTAAAAACTAGCATCCAGCAACTCATAATATTTTCAATTTGCTTACTTTTTGTTGGCTGCGCCAATGTAGTAGCACCTGAGGGTGGTTTGAAAGATAACGAAGCACCAAAAATTGTAAAAGCTTCGCCAGCTAATGCTTCTACAAATGTTAATACTAATAGTTTCAGAATTATTTTTAATGAATTTATAAAATTAAAAGAGCAAGATATTATTGTATCGCCGCCATTAAATAAAGAACCAAAAATTAAACAAAAAGGAAAATATATTGATGTGAAATGGACAGATACTTTAAAGCCAAATACAACTTACACGTTTAATTTTGGTGAAAATATTATTGATTACACCGAAGGAAATCCATACTCGAATTTTAAATATGTTTTTAGCACAGGCAATGTGATTGATACGTTAGAATTATCAGGAATAGTTACTGATGCAGTTACCAGTAAAGGCGTTGAAAAAATTGCAGTAATGTTGTACAAAGAAAATTCCGACTCAATTGTTTGCAAACAAAAACCTTATTACTTCACCAAAACAGATGTTTCGGGCAGTTTTCATTTTAGTTATTTAAAAGAAGGTAGGTATAAAATATTTGCATTGAAAGATGAAAATTTTAATCTGCTGTTCGATTTAGCCAACGAAAAAATTGCATACAGCGATACATTAATTACTATTTCAAAAAATAATAGAAGCGTTAATTTAAGTTTGTTTGAAAATTATTCTATCAAAAAACAAAAAATAAAAGCAGTTACAAGAAGTGATGTATTTAGCTATGTAGTTCGATTTGATAAAAAAATAAATACAGCATTTACAGAAGAAAATATAGCTTCAAACTCTTTTGTGAAGATAGTTTCGGGCGATTCTATTTTATTTTATACCAAACAAAAACCTACACAAGATTCTGTTTGGATTAAAATTCCAAAAGCAGAAGTTGATACCATATTAAAAGTTGAAACTAAATATGATTCAACCATGATGAAGCGAAGTAGATTGTTTGTAGTAGCCAATTTTCAATCATCAAATTCATTAAATGATAAACGAAAATTATCAGAATCATCAAACAAAAGCGTAAAACCAATTATTAATAATGTGTTGAATTATGGCAGCAGTTTAATGTTAAATTTTAGTCATCCAATAGCTACTGAAAATTTGCCAACACAATTTGTTTTAATTGAAGATACGGGCAAATTAAAAACTATTGCAAAGGTTGAAGCTTATGACAATAAAGCATTTCAGCTTCATGCAAAAATTATTTATCCATTTAAAGAAGATCATACTTATGAATTGATAGGCCATAAAAATCAATTTATGGATGTATGTAATTTGCGAAGCGATTCGTTTCATATTAAGTTTGTGTATTCGGCACAAAAGCATTTTGGAAATATTTTTATTCAACTTTCCGATTCTAATTTTCATCAAAATTATTATGCCGAATTATTAAATTCAGCAAAGCAAATTGTGGCAAAAGAAAATGTAAAACGTAACCATATTAGTTGGAAAAATTTGACGTCTGGCGCATATACAGTTAGAATTTTAGTAGATGAAAATGCTGATACAGAGTGGAATACAGGTAATTATTTCAAACATCATCAACCCGAAATGTATATTTATTATCCTAAAGAAATAATGGTAAAGCCTAATTGGGATAATGAGTTAGAATGGAAATTAAAATAAACTGATTTTAAAAAAAATACAAAAATGAGTTCAGAAAAAATTACAACAAACAAAGCACCTAAGCCCGTAGGCTTATATCCACATGCACGAAAAGTAGGAAATTTATTATTTTTAAGCGGCATAGGCCCACGAACTGTAACAGATGAAATACCAGGATTGAAGCTGGATAAAAACGGAAATTTTATTGAGTTTGATTTTGAAGCTCAATGCCGCAATGTGTTTGATAATGTTAAAATTGTATTAGAGGAAAGCGGCAGCAGTTGGGATAAATTAGTTGATGTAACTGTTTTTTTAGTAAACATGAAACGTGATTTTCATACCTACAATAAAGTGTATGCCGAATATTTTAAAGATGCTCAACCCTGCCGCACTACTTTAGAAATAAATAGTTTGCCTACGCCTATTGCCATCGAAATTAAGTGTATTG
>JBEEMV010000292.1:0-12228 GCA_041192505.1 Bacteroidota bacterium | reverse complement strand
TGATACGAAATTTGTGGACTAAAAGTTACTTGTGCATACATACTTAAAAAGTTGGGATGTTCGGTTGCAATTCTTGCTTCAATTTTTTTGCGTAATAAAAATTTAGGGTCAGCAGTTTTGTCTCTCATTTCAATAAAATTATCCAACGCCAATTGTGCCACAGCATCGCCATTTGGTTTGCGTAATTGTTGATATTCTTCAAACAAATTTTTCCAGTTGTCGCCATGTTTTTCCATCATTTCATCAAACACCACACAGTCTTCAAAGCCACAGTTCATGCCTTGCCCAAAGAATGGCACAATCGCATGTGCAGCGTCGCCCACCAAACAAGCTTTGTCTTCAAAGCTCCAAGGAAAGCAACGAACAGTTACCAAAGTTGAAGTTGGATTATTGAAAAAATCGTGTTTCAAAGTTGGCATCATTTCCACCGCATCAGCAAAATATTTTTGCATAAAATTCATTTGCGAAGCTTCATCTTTCAAGGTTTCAAATGATTCTTCGCCTTTTAATTGCAAGAATAATGTGCAAGTAAAACTGCCATCAATATTGGGCAATGCAATCATCATAAAACTTTTTCGTGGCCAAATGTGTAAGGCATTTTTCTCCATTTTAAAACTACCATGTTCATTGGCAGGAATCACCAATTCTTTATAAGCATGTTCCAAATAAGTTTGCGAATAATTGAACATATCGGTTGAAGTCTGCATTGCCAGCCGCACTGGCGAAAATGCACCATCCGTTCCTAATAAAATATCCGATTGAATTGCAGTTGCGTTGCCTGTTTTTTCATCTACAAATTTTGCAGTTGATTTTCGTAAATCAACTTCAGTGCAACGATGGTCGAAATGAATTTTTACATTTTCATTTTTTTCAGCCAAAGTCATCAACGCCATATTGATGCCGCTTCGGCTCACCGAAAAAATGGCTTGATTTTCTTTTCCGTAAGGTTGAAAAGTTTGCGTTCCATCTACATGATGAATTTGCCGACCATACATCGGAATCGCAATTTTCATGATGTCATCGGCTATGCCAGCGGCTTTCAAACCACGAATGCCTCTGTCGCTCAACGCCAAATTAATACTTCGTCCTGCTGAAATTTTTGTAGAACGCATATCTGGTCGGCGTTCGAACATGGTTACGCTGTGTCCACGTTTTGCTAAATAAACAGATAGCAAACTACCTACTAAACCTGAACCTACGATAGAAATATTTTTTTTCATGATGATGATAGAACGCAGATTTTTATGATTGTTAAGATGCGTTATGATTCCTTTTTTTAGATTAATTAAGATTGTTCTTTTGATTTTTATATTTATTGGAAAAGGCTTTGCGCTTGAACTCTGCCTTTTTTCCAAAATTTAATAATAGTCCGACTTCTATGTTTGTGGCTCGTAAATAATTCACAAGTTGTGCTTCGTGTTCTTCTACAATGCTTTCTGCTGCTTTCAGTTCAACGATTACACAATCTTCAACAATCAAATCAGCAAAATAATTTCCAACTTCTAAATCATCATAAAACACTTTCAATTGCTTTTGTGATTCGGCTTCTAAACCTTGTTTCTTCAATTCAATTAACATTGCATTTTCGTAAACTTTTTCTAAAAAACCATAACCCAATTTATTATACACGTTGTAAAAACACTGAATGATAATAGCCGTAATTTCGGTATGCTTATAGTTCGGATTCATAATTTTGTTTGTATTTATTTCGCTTGCGAAAAATCATAACTCATCATAATTACCATAAAAATCTGCGTTCTATCTTTTAAAACAAATTTACAAAATTATAAACATCACCAAACGAATTATATAACGGCACAGGAGCAACACGAATAACACCTGGCTCTCTCCAATCGGCTATCACACCAGCTTTGGTGAGTTTATCGAAAATTTGTTTACCATTTTCTTTGAATGATAAACTGATTTGACAACCTCTTTCGTTTTCGTTGGATGGTGTTAAAATTTCAAACTGCAAATTCTTTTCTTTTCGTTTTTCGATTAATAAAAATTCTAAAAATGCAGTGAGTTGCAAACTTTTTTTACGTAAATTTCCAATCCCTGCTTCTTCAAAAATTTCTAATGATGCTTTATGAATTGCCATCGCAAACACAGGTGCATTACTCATTTGCCATGCTTCGGCGGTGTGCATGCTGTCAAATTTATTTTCCATTTTAAAGCGCACACTTTCGTTGTGTCCCCACCAACCATTGAATCGTGGAAGCGTATCATCGTTGTGATGTTTTTCATGCACAAAAATTCCAGCTACACCACCCGGACCGCTATTCAAATATTTATAACTGCACCAGCAAGCAAAGTCAACATTCCAATCGTGCAATTGCATCGGCACATTTCCCATGGCATGGGCTAAATCAAAACCACAATTTGCACCTGCTTTGTGAGCCGCTTCAGCAATGGTTTTCATGTCGAACAATTGACCTGTGTAAAAATGTACTCCGCCAAAAATCACCAACGCTAATTCATTTTTATGCTCTTCAATTTTTGCTAAAATATCTTCTGTACGTAAAGTATGTTCACCATTTCTTGGTTGCATTTCGATGATGGCATTTTCATCAAAGCCATGAAATTTTGCTTGCGATGTAACGGCATATTGGTCGCTTGGGAATGGTCGATTTTCAATAAGAATTTTAAAACGCTCTTTTGTTGGACGATAAAATGACACCAATAGCAAATGCAGATTGTTAGTCAGCGAACCCATTGCCACCACTTCATTTTTGTTGGCACCCACTAATTTTGCCAATGCATCTTGTGTAAAATGGTGATAATACAACCAAGGATTTTTGCCGTGTACATGCCCTTCCACACCGAGTTTCGCCCAATCATCCAACTCTACATCAATGTGTTCCATAGCTGATTTTGGTTGCAAACCCAATGAATTTCCGCAGAGATAAATGGAATCTTTTCCATCAACTTTCGGAATAAAAAATCGTTCACGAAAATGTGAAAGTGAATCTTGTTTATCTAATTGTTGAGCAAAAGCCAACGAGTTTTCGAATTGCATTTTTTTTTATATTGTTGCGAAGATATTATTTCCATCTTCAATTAAAATATGATTATAATCAATAACATTTACACCACCACATTTACCATTCTGCCTTTTACAAAAATGAATTTCTTCATGGGTTTGCCTTCCATAAATTTCTGAACTTGGTCATTTTCTAAAACCGATTTTTCAATTACTGCCACATCAGCATCTAACGCAAACTCCATATTCACACGGGTTTTGCCATTGATAGCAATGGGATAAGTGAATGAATTTTCAATCAAATATTTTTCATCGTGGGTTGGAAATGGTGCATCAATCACACTATTCGTGTTTCCGATTTCCTTCCATAAATATTCAGTGATGAATGGCGCAAATGGATTTAATAAAACGAGCAAAGGCTCTAAAATGCTGCGCTTGTTGCATTTCAAAGTTTGTAGTTCGTTTACACAAATCATAAACTGACTAACGCAAGTATTGTAAGCCAATTTCTGAATATCAGCATCAATTTTTTTGATGGTTTGGTGCAAGATTTTTATTTCTTCGTTGGTTGGTTCGGCATCGCTTAAAGTCAATTTATCTTCGGTAAAAAATAAATTCCAAAACTTGCGTAAAAAACGACTAACGCCTTCAATGCCTTTAGTATCCCACGGTTTGCTTAATTCAATCGGACCTAAAAACATTTCGTACATCCGAAAAGTATCAGCACCATATTGAGCAATCATGTCGTCAGGATTGACCACATTGTATTTTGATTTGCTCATTTTTTCGACTTCTGTTCTGCACAAAAATTCGTTGTTAGAATTGGTAATAAAAATACTTTCACCCGAAGAATTAAATCGAATTGGTTCATTTAACTTTAAAGAAACAAAATCTAATTTTTCACCATCAACATATTCAACTGGAACTCTGGTAGGATAAAACTGCATTCTTAATGCTGCTTTATTTTCAAAGCGACCATTATATTTTTCTTCAACTTCATTCACTACAAATTTTGTAAGCTCATCTAAATTATTGTATTGAGATGCTACATCATTTGAAATGTAAATTTCACCAAATGTTGTAACGCAATTAAGAGTTGTAGCACATAAAACAAATTTGCTTTGTCCCTGTATCATTCCCTGATTTACCATTTTCTTAAATGGCTCATCGAAGTTGATGAAACCCAAGTCGTGCAACACTTTCGTCCATAAGCGGCTATATAATAAATGCCCAACTGCATGTTCGCTACCACCATTATAAAAATCAACAGCACCCCAATATTTCATCGCTTCTTCGTTCACAAAAGCATGGTCTTCTTGCGGACTCATGTAGCGCAAAAAATACCAACTACTGCCAGCATAACCGGGCATGGTGTTGGTTTCTCTAAACCTCATCCCCTGCCCCTTCTCCAAAGGAGAAGGGGTTTGGGCTTCGATTGTAGAGTGGTCTAAATTTGTATTCAAGTCCCTCTCAGAAGGAGAGGGATTTAGGGTGAGGTCTTTCATTTCCACCCAATCTTTCAAATTCGCCAAAGGTCCTTGTCCTTCGGGTCCGGGCGAATACGAAGCCACATGGGGCAATGTTAAAGGCAATTCATTTTCGGGTAAAGTTTTCGCAATTCCATTTTCATAATAAATCGGGAAAGGCTCACCCCAATAGCGTTGGCGGCTGAATCCTGCATCTCTCATGCGGAAATTTATTTTTCGCTGCCCAATATTTTTTTCCTCCAATGCATCCAACATTTTTTTAGTGGCAGCTTTATAATCTAAGCCATTTAAAAAATCTGAATTGCACAACACAGCAGTTTTTTCTTCGTAACATTTTTCATCAATGTTGATGTCAGAAAAAATATTTGGAATAGGCAAATTGAAATGTTTTGCAAAGGCATAATCTCTGCTATCGCCACTCGGCACCGCCATGATGGCACCAGTGCCATAACCATTCAACACATATTCGCTAACATAGATAGGAAGCGGCTTTTGAGTGAATGGATGCAATGCAAAAGCACCCGTAAAACAACCCGTAATTTTCTTTTCAGCCATGCGTTCTACATCGCTGCGGCTTTTTACATACTGCACATATTTTTCGATTTCTGCTTGTTGTTCGGCGGTTGTAATTTTTGAAATCAAATCATGTTCGGGTGCAAGCACCATGAATGAACAACCGAATAAAGTGTCGGGTCGAGTGGTGAATACTTCTATAAACCTCATCCCCTGCCCCTTCTCCTTCTGAGAAGGGGTAAGAGCTTCGATTGCAGAGTGTTCTGAATTTGTATTCAAGTCCTTCTCTGAAGGAGAGGGATTTAGGGTAAGGTTGTTTTGTAATTCTGTTTTAATTTTTAGAATTACATTTTCTAAATTATTTTTTACTTCTTCATTTTTAAATCGAACAACTTTAAATCCTTCCGAATTTAAAAATGCAGTTCTGATTGCATCTTCTTCTTTTTGTTGTTCATGAATTTCGCCATCAATTTCAATTATTAATTTATTCTCGATGGAAACAAAATCAACAATAAATTTTCCAATCACATGTTGCCTGCGAATTTTTGTTCCTAATTGATTGCCTCGAACTACTTGCCAAATCAAGTCTTCGGCCGCTGTATCGTTTTTTCTCAACTCACGAGCAATTGGTTTAAGTGCTTTATGAGTTGACGAATCTGTTGTGTAAAAATTTGCTTTTTCAATTCCATCAAATTCTTGCGACCATCCCTTTTGATTAGCTGTGCCGCTGTATTTCTCCCTCTCTGAAGGAGAGGGCTGAGGTGAGGTCTGATTAGGATTGAGGTTAAAACGAATCAACGCTCCTTCACTTCTTCCAATCCAATTGCGTTGCATTTCCTTCATAGGTTCGCTCCAGTCAAGGGTTTCAAGCCCTTGCAACAATCTATCAGCGTATTCAGTAATTCGTAAAAACCACTGACGCATTTTCTTTTTCACCACAGGATGTCCACCACGTTCGCTAACGCCATTCACCACTTCATCATTTGCTAAAACTGTTCCTAATCCTTCACACCAATTCACTTCCGCATCAGCCAAATAAGCCAAGCGGAATTGCATTAAAATATCGGCTTGCTCTTTTTCTGAAAACGATTTCCAATCAACAGCAGAGAAGATTTGAGACTTGAGATTTGAGATTTGAGAAGAACCATTTCTTTCAAACTTTGAAATTAAAGTTGAAATGTTTTCGGCTCTGTTGGTTTCAGGATTATACCACGAATTAAAAATTTGAATAAAAATCCACTGCGTCCATTTGTAGTATTTCGGGTCAGAAGTTTTGAATTCACGGCTCCAATCATAACTCAAACCAATTTTGTCTAATTGCTCACGATAACGGGCAATATTTTTTTCAGTAGTAACCGCAGGATGTTGCCCAGTTTCAATCGCATATTGTTCGGCTGGCAAACCAAACGCATCATAACCCATTGGGTGCAACACGTTGAAACCCTTATGCCGTTTGTATCGTGCAAAAATATCCGAAGCGATATAACCCAAAGGATGCCCAACGTGCAAGCCTGCGCCGCTTGGATACGGAAACATTTCGAGCACATAATATTTTGGTTTATCGCTTTTATTTTCAACACGATAAATATTTTTTTCAGCCCAAAGTTTTTTTACTTCTTCTTCAATATTAGCAAAATTCAATTCCATTATAGTTCAATAAATTTTTGCGAAGATAATTTTATGAAATTGTAATCTAAAATGTAATGGCTATTTAATTAATTCATAATCTTTCAACACTCTCCATCCATACATTCCGTTTGCAAAAGTTAATTTTATAAATCTATTCTCTCTTATCCTATCTGGGTCGGGAAAAAATCTTATAAAAGTAAATTCGTTGTAAGCATCATTTTCTAATTTAATAGTAGCACCACGTTGCAATACAAATGCGTATTTCTCTTCTGTATTATTAAAACTAATGTAATAATTCATGATAAAAACCGAGTTTGCAATAAATGGCGAAATGCCTATCAACAATACGATTAGCGATAATTTTATTTTATTTTTAAATTTAAAATACCAAAGCAATAGGCAGATAATTATTGATAGTAAATAAATGAGAAAGATAAATTTCATGTCAATCATAGTTACTAATGCATAATTCCAAAACAAAAAAGTATTAAAAATAGATAACCATATTAATTTAAAATCATCAAATCTTAATAGATATAAAATGGATAATTGTAACCGCTTAAAATTTATTTTTTTTCGAAGACTCCAACCTTCAATAACATAAGGCGATGCAAATACTAAAAGTATAGAAGCTGGCAACAAAGCTGTTAAACCATACCATTTATAAAACATGATGGGCAATAAAACTGGAACTAAAACGGTAAGCAAAAAACCAACATGATCTAACAATACATTTATCGAATTTAAATACCTGTATTCATCCGATTTAATATATTCTTTGTAGCGCATTTTAGCCTGCTGTTCGGCTTTTTCATTGGCTTTTTGTTTTTCTTCTTTCCACCATTTAGTAAAATTTTCATCCGTTGTTTTAGTATTATTTTGCTTATTGTTTTTCACAAACTCAAATGCTTCATTTAATAATACAAATTGTTGATGTGCATTTGGATGAGGATTAATATCGGGGTGCAGTTGCTTAGCTAAATTTCTGTAAGCTTTATTTATTTGCTCAATTGTTGCAGATTGGGTAATGCCTAATATTTTATAATAATCGTGCAACATAATTTAAAATCAGAATTTGTTTTTAGCAAAGAAAAAGGGAAACCTGTGTTTGCCAAAATTTTCAACACTTTAATTAGAATAAGTATTAGGCAAATGAAACTTAAGGTGCTAAAAAAATATTATTTTCGCACTACATTAAATAAAAATCATGGCATTACAATTTGGTAAAAAATATTCTCAAAAAGCTCGTCCGAGTTATGTTTACTCTATCATTGGCGTTGCATTAGTGTTGTTTATGCTTGGTTTATTGGGCATTGTGGTGCTTAATGCAAAAAAATTAAGTGATTATTTTAAAGAAAATATCGAGTTCAGTTTTATACTAATGGATAATACCACAGCCGATGAAGCCATGATTATTAAAAATAAATTATTACAAAATCAGAATGTAAAATCGGTTGAATACATTTCAAAAGACATGGCATTGCAGCGTTTTAAAGAAAATTTTAAAGAAGATTTTATGGAGTTGATAGAATATAATCCATTATATGCATCGCTTAATTTTCATGTAAGTAGCGATTATACAAATCCTGATTCGATAAAAAAAATAGAAAATCAATTTATGGCAACAAGGCATATTAAGGAGTTGTATTATCAGCATTCGCTGGTTGATACTATGAATCAAAATGCTAAAAAGATTTCGATTGTAATATTAGTAATAGCCATCATCTTGTTTTTAATAGCATTAGCATTAATTGATAATACAATTAAATTGGTAATGTACAGCAATCGGTTTTTAATAAAAAGTATGCAAATGGTGGGTGCTACACGTTGGTTTATTAGCAAGCCATTTATTATCCGTTCGTTTATCAATGGGCTTTTAAGCTCGTTAATTGCCATTGTATTACTTGCTACTTTAGGCTTTTATGCCAATAGTATTATTGAAGAATTATCATCCTTAATTCGTATCGAAGATTATTTATTGCTGTTTGCATTAGTTATGTTGTTCGGCATATTAATTTCGTTATGGAGCACTTATCGGTCGGTAACTAAATATTTAAAACTTAAATTAGACGACCTCTATTAACATTATTTAACAATTCTATAAAAATATAAATTGCTACCTTGCGTTTGATTTTTATACTAAAAAAAACAAATCATGTCACAATCAAAATCAACTTCTCATAAATCTACAGTAAATAAAAGCAGCACTCCATCTAAGCTTCAAAACTTTAATGGCGTTTTGTTATTTGATAAAACATCTTATCTATTAATGGGTGCTTGCATTGCATTAGTAGCTATTGGTTTTGTTTTAATGAGTGGTGGCAAAAGCCCTAATCCTGCTGAATTTCATCCCGAAACATTATACAGCACAACTCGTGTTACCATTGCACCTATGATGATATTAATTGGCTTTGGTGTTGGTATTTATTCTATTATGCGCAAATCAAGCGAAGCATAATTTTTCAAACTTTTGTTTCAAATTTTTATTTAATTTAATGACATATTTACAAGCAATTATTTTAGCCGTAATCGAAGGCATTACGGAGTTTTTACCTATTTCATCCACAGGTCACATGGTTATAGCATCATGGATAATGGGTATTGAAAAAAACGAAATGGTTAAACTATTCAATGTTTGCATTCAGTTAGGCGCCATCATGGCTGTGGTGGTTTTATATTACAAGCGCTTTTTACAATCGTTGCCATTTTATTACAAACTTTTTGTAGGGTTTATTCCTGCCGCTATTGGCGGTTTGTTATTAAAAAAACATATTGATGTTTGGCTCGAAAGACCAGATGTAGTAGGCTATTCGTTATTAATTGGCGGTATTATTTTATTATTTATTGATAGAATATTTATGGCTAATGAATTTAGAAACAATGAAGAAAAAGATAACATAAGTTATGTAAAAGCTTTTATTATTGGCTGCTTTCAAGTAGTGGCTATGATACCAGGCGTAAGCCGCAGCGGTGCTACAATAGTAGGTGGATTATCACAAAAATTAAACAGAAAATCAGCAGCTGAATTTTCATTTTTCTTAGCTGTACCAACCATGTGTGCAGCCACAGCAAAAAGTTTATTAGATGAAAAAGATTTTTTAATAACACATCTACACGAAAGTTTTATGTTGCTTTTAGTAGGTAATGTGGTAGCATTTATTGTAGCATTAATAGCCATCAAATTCTTCATCAATATATTAACTAAATATGGTTTTATGGTATTTGGTATTTATAGAATTATTGTAGGTATATTAATTTTGATAGCTTTTTATAAAGGCGCACAAATGAATATTATTTAATCAAACCGTTATGATACAACGCATTCAAACCGTTTATTTATTATTAGCAAGCATTTGCTTAGCGTTAATTTATTTTTTTAGTTTGTGGAGTTGCAAAATAAATGTAGAAGGTAATGAAGTTGTGATTGCATTAAAAGCTAATATTTTTTTACCATTACTATTAACACTTGCCATTTCGTTTGCATTAGTAATACTTTCCATTTTTTATTTTAAAAACAGAAAAAAACAAATATGGTTTTGTTTGCTTTCAATACTTGGTGTAATTTGTTTTTTAGCACTTTGCTACTATTTAATTACAGCAATTATAGCAGATAAAAAAGATGTTGTATCATCAGCTTATTCATTAGCTGTATTGCTACCATTTGCAGCCTTAATATTTATTACATTAGCCATCTGGAATATAAGAAAAGATGAAAGGTTAATTAAATCGTTAGATAGATTAAGATAAATATTTATAAAATAGTTTGTACCAAAGAAATAAACTTGTTTATATTTGCCGCACAATTTTAAAAAACTAAATTAATATCACATGTCAGACATTGCATCAAGAGTTAAAAAAATTATCGTTGACAAATTAGGCGTAGAAGAAGCAGAAGTAACACCAGAAGCTAGCTTCACCAACGATTTAGGTGCCGATTCATTAGATACAGTTGAATTGATTATGGAATTCGAAAAAGAATTCAATATTTCTATTCCTGATGAACAAGCTGAAAAAATCACTAAAGTAGGCGAAGCTATCTCTTACTTAGAAGAACACGTAAAATAATTTTTTACGAAAATTCTTCACAAAAAAAGAATCTGAACATTTTTAAAAACATTTATCTGTTAATTAATAATAGGTAAGTTGATTTATGAAAATTGCAAAACAATTTTATTTTTGTTTGGCTTTTTATAATCAAGTTTAAATAGTTGATGGCTAATGCTTTTAACTTATTTAATTGTTTTTAAAAATGTTTTTTTTATTTATTTTAACTTTATCATAATCATGGAATTAAAACGTGTAGTAGTAACAGGTATTGGCGCATTAACCCCCATTGGTAATAATGCCACAGATTATTGGAATGCTTTGCTAAATGGCGTTAGTGGTGCCGATTTTATTAAAAGATTTGATGCCAGTAAGCACAAAACAAAATTTGCTTGCGAAGTAAAAAACTTTGATGTTACAAATTTTATTGATAGAAAAGAAGCTCGAAAGATGGATCCATTTGCACAATTTGCAGTGGTATGTGCTGATGAAGTTTTAAAAGATAGTGGTATTGACCCTGAAAAAATAAATAAAGATAGAGCTGGTGTAATTTGGGCATCGGGTATTGGTGGCTTACATACTTTTCAAGAAGAAGTAATGAGCTATGCTAAAGGCGATGGAACACCCCGTTTCAATCCATTTTTTATTCCTAAAATGATATTAGATATTGCCGCTGGTCATATCAGCATGCGTTATGGGTTTCGTGGTGTAAACTATGCAACCGTTAGTGCTTGTGCATCATCGAGCCATGCTATGATTAATGCATTTGATAATATTAGAATGGGCAGAGCCGATTTTATATTAACAGGTGGTAGCGAATCTGCCATTAACGAAAGTGGTGTGGGTGGTTTTAATGCCATGCATGCTTTATCTACCAGAAATGATTCGCCGCAAACTGCAAGCCGTCCGTTTGATAAAGAACGAGATGGATTTGTAATGGGCGAAGGCGCTGGTGGATTAATTTTAGAAGAATTAGAACATGCCAAAGCTCGTGGTGCAAAAATATATGCCGAAATAGTAGGTGGTGGAATGACGGCTGATGCTCATCATTTAACTGCTCCACATCCCGAAGGATTAGGTGCATTAAATGTTATGAAAAATGCTTTAGTAGATGCTAACTTAAAACCCGAAGATTTAGATTATATTAATGTTCATGGCACTTCTACGCCATTGGGCGATGTAAGCGAATCGAAAGCTATTCAAAAAGTATTTGGCGAACATGCTTATAAATTAAACATTAGCAGTACAAAATCTATGACTGGGCATTTATTAGGTGGCGCAGGTGCTATTGAAGCTATTGCTACCTTATTGGCTGTAAAAAATGATATAGTACCGCCAACTATTAATCACTTTACCGATGATGAACAGTTTGATACCAGATTAAACTTCACATTTCATACGGCTCAAAAACGCATTGTAAATGCTGCATTAAGCAATACATTTGGTTTTGGGGGGCATAATGCTTCTGTGATTTTTAAAAAATATAATGCTTAATTGCTGCAAATAGTTACATAAAAAAGCCTCATCCGTTGGATGAGGCTTTTTTATTGATTGCCAATTAATACTATCCAT
>JBEEMV010000291.1:0-10706 GCA_041192505.1 Bacteroidota bacterium | reverse complement strand
TGTAGGTAACGGTGTTACAATAATTTTGATAAGTGCTGGGTTGTAATGTAGCACCACCCCATGTATCGTTTTGTCCGCAATAAGTATTAGGGCGCAATGTATCAACCATATTATAATATACCGTTACACTATCGCCACCCAAAAGCGAATTAATTTTTACTGATACCTGTGCAAATTTTGGATTGCCTGGTGTAAACGCCAACCCCGATGTAATGGCACTTGTAGCACCAATTGGATGCATTTTAACCAACGGCCCATTGTTATAACTTAAATAAAAACTTGCTGTATCAATCCATGACGCTAATGTGGTACTTACATTTAAACCAGCACCTACAATACTTGGTGTTAATACAATATTTGTGGCTGTGCCATTGCCTGTATTTTTTACTTTGTAAGATTGTGAACGTAATAAATGTTTGCCTGTGCTAAAACATTTATTGTGATAGCTGCGTTGCAAAGTGCCTGTAATACTTAATGATGGAAATAAATTAGGCAATGTAACCGATGCACTTGTTTGATTATTATTGGTAGTGCTTGTACAAGTATTGCCTAAGCATCCCCAATAAGCTACCATATTACTAATCAAATTTGTACAGCCCGAAACTTGCACTGTTTCTATAAATTCGAAGTATTCATTTTGTTCAAATAACGAATCACCATCATCATTTTGCGCATGATTAATAATATCTGAAGCCGAAAAATTAATGATAGTGCTATCACCATTTGTACCACCATTAAAATTAATATTTGAATAACTTGGCGATACACTTTGTATTGAAATATTAGCGGTATTGGCATCTAAAAATTTTAATGAATTAGGTAAAATATAACCATTGCCACCATTGGTTACTCTAATGGTTCGGGTAAATGTAAAGGGTGGATTTGTGCTGCTCGAATAATTTTGATTGGTAATCATACTTACCGATACCGAAGGCACTAAAACAGGAATGGCAGATGTAGTTAATCGATTGAAAAAATTATTGGTATTCCAAAATGCATCTACTCTATTTTTAATATTGCCCGAACCAAAATTTTGAATATAAGTAAGTATATCGCAGCTTACTTTGGCAGTAAAATAAAAACTAATTGTGCCGCCCAAAGCCGCCATTGATGGTATGTTGAATATAATTGAATCGGTGCCGATTAATTGTTGTTGTGATACACCACCACCCGTTACACTATTATTAATGTAGTTAAATCCAAATGGCATTTTAACTCTAACATTACAATCATTAATAGCCGATGAGCTTACATTGGTAACTGTAACTTTTATAGTATCGGCATTGCCACAAGCATTAAATGAATGCAGATTTACCGAAGTAATTTGTACACTGCTACTTATTATTTGTGCATCGGCATTTGATGTAAATGCAATACAACCAATAATAATTAATGAAAATAATACAACTACTTTTTTAAAGTTTAAAATTTGGTGCATATCTATTTATTTGAGATTGCACTAAATATAGAATAGTATTTGATATTTCAAAATACGTTGTTTTACATTTCATTCAACAATCTATTTTTTCACATACTAAAAAATAGACATTTATAAAACAATACTAATAATGTATGGTTGGGATATTGTGCGGCGTAAATGAAAAGAAGGTTCATCTCTAACCCATATCTTATCATCATAAATTTATTTTCCAAACAAATTTCGTATAGGTTATGAAAAATTTAGAAGCCAAATTTAGTCACCTCATTTTTTATTATATAAACCCTAAATGGCTTTTGTAATGCCAATGTATCAGTTCCGAATAAATATTTGATGGATGAAATTGAAACAGAAGTATTTTCTCCTTGATTATAAATTGCAATACGCTGTTTGTTGGAAAGTTGATTGCCAGTGCCTTTTATAGATGTTCCATCTGCTAAATTTAACTGAAAAGAAATGATTTTGTGTTCAACTTGCTGTTCTTGAAAAGCACCTCGACTTCTTTCTAATTTTATTTTTCCCATCGCTGTTATTCTATACAATTGTGTTGCTGAATCATTTTTCACACCATCAATTGTAATCGTTGGTTCGACTACATCAACTAAATCAAACGAGCATGAAATAACTAGCTGTGGCTGCAATTTTGTTTTTCTGTAAATGCGCAACAATGCAATTTTTCCACCTGTTGGCTGTAAGGCTAGAATACTATCATTTAGCCAAAAATTTCCAGTTGTAAATTCAATATGGTCAATTTTTTCTTGTGATGGAATATGAATGATGAATCGTTTTTTTACATTTTTAAACAGGATTTTTTTTTGCGGTCGGATACTGAAACCTTCTTCTGCTTTCACTTTGTAGGCATCTTGTGCATCAACAAACAATTGGAGTGAGATAAATAAAATGGTGAGAAGTATAATTTTCATTTGCTTTTTTTTTTACGAAAAATAAAAAAATCTGTTTCATTAAAAATGGACGAAGCATCTGCATGCAATAGGCAGATGCTTACATCCAAATTATAAATCGTCTTCTTGTTTTCAAATCTCTAAAACTTTTTTTACCTCTTCGTAATTCTTAAATTTTCTGTCAATAAATTTTGGTAAAAATTCAACTTTCTTTTTTTTGTTTTGAATCAAATTTTGAAAATCGACAACACTTACAATTCCAATTTCATTTTTACTATTCACAATCCAAACCATGTTTTTGTTGTCAGGATTGAATTTAAAACTACTCACTTTTGCAACGCTTGCATTGTCGAGATAGTAGTTAAACATGGTGTTTGTGGACTTATCAACCAAATAAATATGATAAACATCATTGAGTGGATTTCCATTTTCACTATTAAAAATTGCAAGAATATTTTCACCCGAAGGCAATGATTGCGGACAATCACTATTATACATTCCAAATCTGCTAATCTGAAAAACACGATATACCATTTCGCTGTTTGCTTGATTTTCCATCGCTTTCATTTGTGCTTGACGGTTAGCTTCTTCCTCTGCTGCAACCTTTGCTTGATAAGCTTCGTAAACTTTTTTTTGTGCTAATGCTTTTTCTTCCATTTCTTTTTTCAAGCGTTCTTCTTCCGCTTTTTTCTCCGAAAGTTTTTCTTCATAAGCAGCAAATTTTTGGTCATATACTTTTACTGCAGCATCAAAGTCAGTGCCTTTCAATACTGGTGTTCCGAGTATTTTATAAGTTTCATTTGCCGTTGAAAAAATCACCCAATATTGCCCTGCTGTTTTTGTTTTTTCAAGTGTTACATCGTTCCACAAAATTTTACTTTTTGAAGCAATATATTCCGCAGGATTCACCACTTGAAATTGAACATTATTATACATTGCTATTTCAGGAAATTCTTTTGGGTCAATTTCAATATGAAATGTTGGTCTTGAATTATCAGCTTTTGCAGGTGCAATGGGCTTTTCAGCCTTCATTTTTTTTACTTCTTTTTCGATTTTTGAAACTGCTTGAGTTGTTTCATCTTTAGTTTCATAATAATCATCGGCGTTTGAACCTTCTTCTTCTGTAGGTTTTGTTGAGCCGTGGTGTTCTTCATTTACAAAAACAATTGAATCTCTTTTTTCAATCTTTTCAATTTTTCTGCTTTCTAAATACGCCCATTTTTTAGCAACAGTATCTAAATAATAACTGTTGAAACGCCTTTCAGGATTGGTACTCGTCATTTTTACATTTATCAAAGCGGTTTCATTTGTTTGCAAATTTTCATCATTTTGTTTTGCGCCAATATCAAACATGCCAGCACTTTCGAAATGAAATTTCTTTCCGCTTGAATCATATTCCATCGGAATTCCACTCAGAAAAATTGCTGCTAAACTTTTTATTTCACGATAACTCAATTGTACATTTCCTTCAATAATTTCACCTTTATTATTTTTAAAAGCATGTGCAGGAATAATAATTTTCGAGCCTGTTTTGTAAATGATGGTAGTGTCTTTTGTTGAATTGATGGTGAAATAATCATACGGTACATCAGCGGTTGGAATCGGCGGTTGAATAAATGCTTTTGTTGAAATTGAAGGTTGCAAATCATTTTTCATAAAGAAAAAATAACTGCCAAGTACCGCCAACATTAATGTTGCAGCGGCTACCCAATAATTTTTTTTGTTGTTAAAAGTTTTGTTTTTCATGACTTTATTTTTTTGTAATAGTGAATGAAAATCCTGCTTCGACAGAATTTCTTCGTCGCTCAATTCAGGATGTGACTTGGTATTGAGTGTAATTTTTTTCATTTCATTCATTATTTATTTTTTGTCATGATTAGTTTCAATTTCTCCAAAGTGCGATAACAGCGCATTTTCACAGCAGGTTCTTGTTGATTGTTGATTTCAGCAATTTCTTTAAAAGCTCTTTTTTCAAAAAATCGCATTTCAATTAAATCAAGTTCTTCAACTCCTAAATGTGTCAAACTGATTTTTAGTTTTTCAAATTTTTCTTGTTCATCAATATCTTGTAACTCATCAGCAATGCTATAAAATTGTGCTTCTTCACAGTTTATCACCCGATTAATTTTATTGCTGCGATATTGCATATTGATTTCATTCAACACAATTCTGTACAACCAACTTCCGAACGACAATCCTTCAAATTTATATTGATGCAAATTTTGCATAGCTTTTAAAAATGCTAATGACACAATCTCATACGTATCTTCCTTGTTGCTCAGTCGTTGATAAGCAAATCTGCAAAGTGCAGCATAATATTTTTTATACAATGGGGCGAATGCTTGCATATCGTTTTTTGCAGCATTTATTTGAACTTCCTCCATTGACAGAACTAATGTTTGAGGGCTAGGTTCGGCCATAGAATTATTATATGTTAAGATGCTTATTGTCTGCATTACTAAAAGTATAATGCATCACTTCAATAAAAGTAACAGAAATTTAGAAAAATATTTTTGAAAGAAACATAGTAATAAGAAATCCTACTTACTCAAATGCATACTTCTTTCTTTATACAACGTACGGAAATAAATGGTACAATCTAATTTTGGGTGATTAATAAAATGTTTTTAGCTTTGTAAAAACAATGTTATGCAATACACCTACAAAATAATGCTGCATCAAGAAGAAGAGGGTGGCTTTACAGTAAATGTTCCTGCCTTGCCAGGGTGCATTACCTTTGGCGAAACTATAGATGAAGCCATTGATATGGCAAAAGATGCCATCAACTTATATTTGGAAGAATTGAAAAGCAGAGGTGAAAAAATTGTTGATGATTCTAATACCTTGGAATATTCATTGAACTTACAAACTGCATGAATTTTTCAGCCAAAAATTTAATAAAGATTTTAGAACAAAATGGCTTTGTATTTAAACGCAGTAGCGGTTCTCATCATATTTATTACAACTCAATTTCACAAAAAACTATTGTAGTACCAATACATGGTAATAAAGATTTAAAGAAAGGAACTTTCTTTGCCATTATTAAACAAGCTGGAATTGAAAAAGATAATTTTTAATTTCCTACTTACTCAAATGCATACTTCTTTCTTTATACAACGTACGGAAATAAGGGTCACGTAAATCTTTAATAAAGCGAATAGCTTCACCAGTAGATTTCATTTCAGGTCCTAATTCTTTGTTCACACCAGGAAATTTATCAAAAGAAAAAACAGGTTCTTTTATGGCATAACCTTTCAAGTTTGGTACGTAGTTAAAGTCGGTTACTTTCTTTTCGCCCAACATTACTTTGGTAGCCATATTCAAATATGGAATTTGATAAGCCTTAGCAATAAAAGGCGTTGTACGGCTGGCTCGTGGGTTGGCTTCAATCACAAATACTTTTCCATCTTTAATGGCAAACTGAATATTTATCAAGCCTTTTATTTGCAATTTCATCGCAATTTTTTTGGCGTAATCTTTCATTTCAACAATCACTAATGGCGATAAATTAAATGGCGGCAATACGGCATTACTATCACCACTATGAATTCCTGCTGGTTCAATATGTTCCATAATGCCCATCACATGAAAATTCTCTCCATCACAAATGCCATCAATTTCAGCTTCCTGACAACGGTCTAAGAAATGGTCAATCAAAATGGTATTATCAGGTAAGTGTTTCAATAAACTCAACACACCATTTTCCAATTCATCATCGTTAATCACAATTCGCATGCGCTGCCCACCCAACACATAACTTGGGCGAACCAACACTGGATAACCAATTTTATTTGCCACAGCCATGGCTTCATCAGCAGTGTGTGCTGTGCCGTATTCAGGATACGGAATATTCATTTCTTTCAGCAAATCGCTGAACCTGCCACGGTCTTCAGCAATATCCATACTATCGAATGAAGTGCCGATGATTTTCACACCTTTTTCTGTTAAGCGTTTAGCTAATTTCAAAGCTGTTTGTCCGCCTAATTGAACAATCACACCTTCGGGTTTTTCATGTTCAATAATTTCCCATAAATGCTCCCAAAACACTGGCTCGAAATACAACTTGTCCGCCATGTCGAAATCGGTACTTACCGTTTCAGGATTGCAGTTAATCATGATGGCTTCATGACCACATTCTTTGATTGCTTGCAAACCATGTGTGCAGCAATAATCAAACTCAATGCCTTGCCCAATACGGTTTGGGCCACTGCCTAATACGATGTATTTTTTCTTGTCGCTTCTGATTGATTCGTTGTACATGTTTTTATTTTTGTTCCCACAAAGACACAAAGTTCACTAAGAAATACAAAAATGCTTTGTGTGCTTAGTGCCTTTGTGGGAAATGTTTTATGCTAATTGTCCGTTTATTTTTCTGTGTATGCCTTCCTTAATTAAATCAACATTAAAATTTACCAACAAACCTAACTTCATTCCTGTAACTTTTAAATAAGTCAATATTTGCTTGTGATGAACTTTTTCTAATGTCTCAACCGATTTTAATTCAATGATGAATTTATTTTCAATAATAAAATCTGCTCTGAAACCCACATCCAACAACTCATCTTCATAGTAAACTTCAATAGGTTCTTGTCGTGTATATTCAATCCCTCTTTTATCAAACTCAAAAGCTAATGCAGCCTCATAAACACTTTCAAACAGTCCAGCGCCTAAAGTAGAATGTACTTTGAAACAACAATCAACTATCTCTTTTGCAATTTCGTTTTCTGTCATTTTTAAACTTTGTGTTCTTAGTGTCTTTGTGGGAAAATATCAACCAAACGTGCTATAAAAATAATTCGTTTTACTTTCAAACTCTGCTGCACAAGTATCAACCATTTTAAAAATTCGGGTAATGCCTAATGATTTGCGATATTCATACACTTCATCTTCAGTGCATTTGTTACCAACAAATTTTGCAATTTGTAAATCAGAAAAGCCCATTTGCTTGGCTTTCATCATTTCTTCTTTCGAAATTTCTGCCAATGAATCAAACTTCATTAAATGTTTTTCCAAATCTACAATGCTTTGAATTTGATACAAAAACCATTTATCAATCATGGTTGATTTATGAATGGTTGAAACCGTAGCGCCAGCCATCAATGCATCTTTTATTCTAAATATTCTATCCCATTTTGGTATTTTTATGCTTTCTAAAATCTCTTCACTTTTCATTAATGATTTGCCATAATATCCCAAACCAATCGCATCGTTTTCCAAGCTCTGACAAGCTTTTTGAATCGCTTCAGGGAAGCTTCTGCCAATTGCCATTACTTCACCAACCGATTTCATTTGAAAACCTAAAGTGTCGTTGGCTCCTTTAAATTTATCAAAATTCCAACGTGGAATTTTTACAATCACATAATCCAATGCTGGTTCAAAAAATGCTGAAGTTGTTTTGGTGATTTGATTTTTCAATTCATCCAGATTGTATCCAATCGCCAATTTTGCAGCAATTTTAGCAATCGGGTAGCCAGTTGCTTTACTTGCCAAAGCTGATGAACGGCTCACTCGTGGGTTAATTTCCACTACAATAATTTCTTCTGTTTCAGGATTCATAGCAAACTGCACATTACATCCGCCAGCAAAATTTCCTAAATTTCTCATCATGCTGATAGCAGTATTTCGCATCAACTGAAATGCTGTATCGCTCAAGGTCATGGCTGGTGCCACGGTGATGCTATCGCCAGTGTGAATGCCCATTGGGTCGAAATTTTCAACCGTACAAATGATGGCTACATTGTTATTATTATCTCTCAACAATTCCAATTCATATTCTTTCCAACCTAACACCGCTTTTTCAACCAACACTTCATGCATGGGGCTGGCTGTTAATGCTCTGTTCAAGGCTTCATCCAATTCTTCTTTTTTGAAAACAATGCCACCACCTGTTCCACCCAATGTAAATGATGGGCGAAGCACCAATGGAAATCCAATTTCTTGTGCAAATTCTTTTCCTTCTAAAAATGAATTGGCAATGTGTGCAGCACAAACTGGAATGCCCATTTCAATCATCCACAAACGAAATTTTTCACGGTCTTCGGCTTTGTCAATCGCTTTAATATCAACACCAATCAGCCTTACATTGTATTGTTCCCACAAGCCAATTTCATCGGCTTCTTTGCACAAGTTCAAAGCTGTTTGTCCGCCCATGGTTGGCAACACCGCATCAATTTTGTTTTCTTTCAAAATCTGTTCAATGCTTTCCGTATTCAATGGCAATAAATAAACTTTGTCTGCCACAATTGGGTCGGTCATAATTGTTGCAGGATTGCTGTTAATCAGCACCACTTCAATTCCTTCTTCACGAAGCGAACGAGCAGCCTGCGAACCGCTATAATCAAACTCACAAGCCTGACCAATAATAATTGGACCTGAACCTATGATTAATACTGATTTGATGGATGTATCTTTTGGCACGATTGAATAATTTGATAATGAGATAAAATAAATTGTCATTAGTCATTCGACATTGGTCATTAGTGAAATACAATTGCATTTTACAAATGACTGATGACTATTGACCGCTGACCATTCGGCTGCCAAAGATAGAAAAAACACTTTGTTGAATTAAAATAGAACTCAACATTTAAAAATAAAAATGTGGATAGAAAATTATTTAAACGACCGATTTATCTTACTGTACTTCCAACTTACCGCTATGCCATTGGTTTGTAGCAGTATTATAAATAGTATAAATAAATAAACCTTTTTCATGTAGTGCAAAGGTATTGCTATAATTAATGTTTTCATATAATTGCTGCCCAAGGGTATTGTATAGTTTTATTTGTATATGGTTTATGGGTATTTGCAATACCTCACCCACACCATACAAGTTTTTTATTTTTAGCTCCTCTTGTTTTACCTCCGCCACACCTACATTACCACAGGGGGCTATTGCACCTAAAGCAAAGTTGGGTACATTGGGTAAGCCGCCATTACTATAATGAGAACCACCACCAAAGCTAATTTGATTTTGAACAAAATTACAACCCATTCCTAATATATCTGGATTATTAATTACATGCATATCTTGTGCTGCGCCATAACCTGCACAATATATTTTATCATCAACTCCTATTTGCATTTGACCAAATGACCAAGATGTTATTAACCTATGCGCTACCTTTACTTTATTAGCCATCAAATTAGGAATATCTGTTAAATCAAATTGATATGAATTAAACAAATCGTTTGCATATACATAGTTTCCATTTGGGGAAAAGCAAGAAAAAAATACATCAATTGTATCAGGTCCATTTACAGGTAATATAACACTATTTATTCCTGTTAACATACCTGTGCATCTGTCAAAATTTACTATATCCATTTGCCCATCAGGTGTTGCCCCTGATGACGCAACCGCTTGATATAAATACACCAGCTTATCTCCTTGTTTTGAAACATTGCTTTGCCCACAAAATATACCTGCATTAGCACCTAGAATATAAGCATTGCCAATAGCTTGTGTATCTTTTACACTTACACCGCTACTATCTATTAGTATTTTATAAAAATTATTACTACTATATTTTCTTACAATTAACCAATAATCATTGCCATTACCATGCTTTATAGCATGTATTTGTCCATCCATCAAGGTATCTATTATTACATCTACATCTTTTATACTTACATCACCCAGGCCCCCATTCAAACTTTTATCTACCACTAAATATCTTAACCTATCTGGGTAATAACCTCCTTTAATGGTATATTCCATATTGGTATAAAACATATAAAATTTATTGGTATCATTTGGAAATGGAACTACAATTGCGCCGCTAAATGTAGGGGTTGCTCCAGTTGCAATATAGCTATTACTTATTGTTCCATGATTAAAGTTTATTCCATTAGGCATATTTTCATCAAGCTTATTTTTAACAAATAAACTATTACTATAAAATATAATTCCGCCTTTATTATCGCAAACACTCGTATTACTATTAAACATTTGCATTTTACAAGTATCAACAAGGTTTGCTACACAAGTTCCAGATGTAAAATCTATCCCAGTATGATAGCCCAACTTCCAATATAGATTAGTTTGCGCTTCAGTACAACTTATTGTACTTATCAAAGTCATTATAAATAAATACTTTTTCATTTATTAAAATTGAAAAGCGTATTTGGGTAATTTCCAAATACGCTTTATTAAATAATTTATTGCTTAATTAATTTGCCTCTAAATATTTTACCGCTTTGTGTTTTCACTTCACAAGTATAATAGCCACTTACAAGGCATTTAGTGGTTAGTTTAATACTGTTTTCGCCGTGGTTAGTGTCCACACTCACCACATTATTATTTTTGGAATTCCAAGAATAAATAGACAATAAATTAAAGCAATTAAGCTGCAATATTTTATGTA
>JBEEMV010000290.1:0-7905 GCA_041192505.1 Bacteroidota bacterium | reverse complement strand
CCAAACTGGGCATTGGTGTTGATGCCCGTGGAAGTCATCCGTGGATTTTTACTCAACGCATGATAAGCTCTAAAAATTAATGCAAAGGCATCGAGCAGGTATAATTTTTTTTCGTTCATGGAACGAAAGTAGAAAAAGGAAAACAAAACTTCTTCTCATTCATTTAACAAACTTTGCAATTTGTTTATTCAATCAATAGGATTAAGCTGCTTTGTCTTTTTTTAGACTAATTAAGCTATTTTTTAAAATTGGTTTCTTACTTTTGCGCCTCAAAATTTTCATATATTATGCCTGGTCAATTAAAAGAAGTTAGAGGTAGAATTGCATCGGTAACAAGTACGCAGCAAATTACAAAAGCCATGAAAATGGTTAGTGCTGCTAAGTTGCGCCGTGCTCAAGATAGAATTACGCAGATGCGTCCGTATAGCCGTAAGCTTAGCGAAATGTTACAAAACATTGTAAGTGGCGAAAGCAACGTAGAAATTAAATTAGCCCAACCACGAGCTGAAGAAAAAATATTGATAGTATTGATGACAAGCGATAGAGGTTTGTGTGGCGGTTTTAATAGTAATTTAATTAAAACAGTAAAAATTACTATTAATGAAAAATATGCAGCACAATTACAAAAAGGCAATGTAGAAATACTTTGTGTTGGCAAAAAAGGGTTGGATACGTTTAAAAAAACGAATAAAGTAAATGCTGATTTTGTAAGCCTTGGCGCTAAAATCAGCTTTGATGAAACATCGGCTGCTGCTGAAAAAATAATGAATGATTACATTAATGGTGTATACGATAAAGTTGAAATAGTATATAGCCAATTTAAAAATGCAGGTACTCAAATATTTCAAGCAGAGCAATTTTTACCTGTTGCGAAAACAATTTCAACAGATGCTGCTACAAAAAGCACTCAAAATTCTGAATTTATTTTTCAGCCTTCAAAAACTGAATTGATTAATGAGTTAGTTCCTAAAATTTTAAAAACACAATTCTACAAATGCTTGGCTGATACTATTGCCAGCGAACATGGAGCTAGAATGACAGCCATGGACAAAGCAACGGAAAATGCAAGTGAATTATTAAAAGATTTGAAATTGAAATATAATCGTGCCCGTCAGGCGGCTATTACTACCGAACTTACTGAAATTGTAAGTGGTGCAGCAGCTTTACAAGGATAAAAATAATGGATTGGTAAACAATAAAAAGCCTCGAAAATTTTTCGAGGCTTTTTTATTAGAAGCATTTTTGTATCTATTTCATCTGCATTCTAATCATCGGCACTATCATTTCTTCTAATGATAAACCGCCATGCTGAAAGGTGTTTTTATAATAATTTACAAAGTGATTATAATTATTTGCATACACAAAATAGCCATCATTCTTTGCAAAAATATAAGCACTACTTACATGTTGCTTAGGCAATTTAGCATCGTGTGGATTGCGAATATCAAACACTTCTTTAGGATTAAACTGCATTGATTTTCCTGTTTTATACCGCAGATTTGTAGTAGTAGCTTTATCGGCAATCATTTTTGATGGCGAATTAACTCTTATGCTTCCATGATCGGTGGTTAAAAATAATTGCACCTCTTTTCCTTGCAATTTTTTAATAGCATCCATTAATGGTGAATTCTGAAACCAGCTATACGTAATGCTTCTGTAAGCTTTTTCATCATTGGCTAATTCCTTTAATACTTCCATTTCGGTTCGGGCATGGCTAAGCATATCCATAAAATTATAAACAATTACATTCAAATCGTTGTGTTGCAAATTCAAAATATTATCAATTAAACTTTTGCCATCATGATGATTAGTAATTTTTGTAAACGAATATTTTATATCTAATTTATTTCGTTTAATTAATTCGCCAAGCAATTGTTCTTCAAATAAATTTTTACCACCTTCTTCTTCATCATTGCGCCAATAATCGGGATATTTTTGTTGAATTTCCATAGGCATCAATCCGCTGAAAATGGCATTACGAGCATATTGTGTGGCAGTGGGCAATATTGCAAAGTAGTTGCTTTCATCAGTTACATTTGCAATTTCATTCCAAATGGGTTGAATCATTTTCCATTGGTCGTACCTTAAATTATCAATTAAAATAAGATAAGTGGGTGTACCTTTTTTAAGATGCGGAAAAACTTTTCTTGCTAATAATTTGCTGCTCATTACAGGCGCTTCATTATCAGGATTATTTATCCAATCTAAATAATTATTGGCTACAAATTTCGAGAAAGATGCATTGGCTTCACTCTTCTGCATAGCCAGTATTTCCTGCATTTCTTTGCTTTCGCTTTTATCTAATTCCATTTCCCAATAAATCAATTTTTTGTAAGCATCAGCCCATTCTTCGGCATTAGATGCATTACCCAAATTCATCATACTTTGAAATTCCATACGAAAATTTGAAGTCGTTTTTTCGCTTACCAATCGCTTGTTATCAATCAATCTTTTTAAGCATAATAAAATTTGATTTGGCTTTACAGGTTTAATCAAATAATCGGCAATTTGGCTGCCAATGGCATCTTCCATAATATTCTCTTCTTCGCTTTTTGTAATCATTACCACGGGCAATTGCGGACGAATATTTTTTATTTGTGGCAATGCTTCAAGCCCTGTTAACCCAGGCATATTTTCATCTAAAAATACTACATCAAAATTTTGTTCTTTCACAGCGTCAATAGCGTCGTGGGCATTGGTTACAGGCGTTACATCATAACCTTTTTCTTTTAAAAAAAGTAAATGCGATTTTAAAGAATCTATTTCATCATCAGCCCATAAAATTTGTATGTTGGTCATTGCAGAATTTGTATTTTTTGTAAAAGTAATGAAAGCATATCAACGCCATATTTAATTAGATATTGTATTTTAAAATTGAATCACTACAAATAAAATGGCTACTAAAAAATGTATTTTGAAAACACATAGGCACATAAAAAATATTTCTCTGCAAAAACGAAGTTTTTACTCTGTAATTCTAAATCAGTTGACAACAGTTAAAGATTAAAAGATAACTGAATACATTCATAGTTGCTACGCAAATCAAATAGTTATTCAATTAAAATAATTTCTACTATAAAAATCTATGTATCTATGTGGTAAAAAAAACAAACTGCTTTTTTAATTTTACAACATGACGTTTCAGAAAAAAATAATTAACGACCCTGTGTATGGTTTCATCACCATTCCAAATGCATTAGCATTTCAAATTGTTGATCATCCTTACTTTCAACGATTACGAAATATTAAACAATTAGGTTTATCAAATTATGTTTATCCAGGTGCTAATCATACCAGATTTCATCATGCATTAGGTGCTATGCATTTAATGATGGAAACAATTGATGTGTTACGAAATAAAAATATTTCTATTTCAAATGATGAAGCCGAAGCAGCCATAGCAGCCATTTTGTTGCATGATATTGGTCATGGTCCATTTTCACATTGTTTAGAAGGTGTGTTGATGTTGGACAAACATCACGAAGATGTTTCGTTAAAAATAATGCATGAATTAAATCAACAATTAAATGGAAAATTGAATTTAGCTATCAGCATTTTTACCAATAATTATCAACGTAAATTTTTTCATCAATTGGTAAGTAGCCAGTTAGATGTAGATAGATTAGATTATTTAACCCGTGATAGTTTTTTTAGTGGCGTAGCCGAAGGTGTGATTAGTTATGATAGAATTATTAAAATGTTGAATGTTGAAAATGATGAATTGGTGGTAGAAGAAAAAGGAATTTATTCTATCGAAAAATTTTTAACCAGTCGCCGCCTAATGTATTGGCAGGTGTATTTGCATAAAACAGTAATTGCTGTTGAACAATTATTGATAAAAATTATTCAACGAGCCAGAGAATTAAATATTAAAAATCAGCTTCAATTTAAAACGCCAGGTTTAGCATTTTTTTTAAATAATAAAGTTGATGAACAAAAATGGTTAGGTGCTTTTTTGCTGCTGAATGATGCAGAAATACTGACGAATGTAAACTATTGGCAAAATGAAAATGATGAATGCATTAGCTTGCTAAGTAAAATGTTGATGAACCGAAATGTGTATAAAATAATTATTAGCAACGAAAAAATTGATGCTGATGAATTACAAAAACATACCACATCATTTTTAGAAAAATATAAACTATCAAAAGAGGTAAGCCACTATTTTGTGTTTGAAGATAAAATTTCGAACTATGCTTACAGCATTGATAAAGGGCAGATACACATTAAAATGAAATCGGGCGAAGTGGTAGATGTATTAAAGCTTTTAACGCATTTAAATATTCCAATTTTTACCGAAGCGATAAGTAAATATTATTTGTGTTATACTATTTAATCCACCCCATTCTTTTATACGCTGCTACTCCTTTTTTCATTAATGCATTTATTTCTTTCACATCCAAATCTTCCAATTTTTTAAAATGAAAACAAGTTTTTCCTTTTAAGCATTTCCAAGTTTTTGGCGCTAAATCTTTAAATTCATTTTCATTCATATAAGTTGGGAAGAAATAAAACACTACCGAATCTTTACGAATAACGGCTGATGAAAAATACATTCCCGGCACAATTACTTTTTTGCTACCATAAGGCGTTGGTGTATTGCCAATAACTTCGAATGCAGTTTCGGTATTTTTATTATTAACCAATGGCGGACAATACATTAACACAGCTTGTTTCAGGGTATCAAATACTTGTTGTTTGATTTCAGATGAGATAGGCATAACTTCAAAAAATAAAAAAGTCTGACTTTATTATTAATAGCCAGACTTTTTAAGGTGAATTATAATTTAAACTGTATTTCAATCGTACTACCGTTATTGGAATAAATAATTAAATCGGTAAGATGATTCATTAAAAAAACGCCTCTGCCAGTAGGGTTTTCAATATTTTCGGGCAATGTAGGATCGGGTAGATTATTATAATTAAATCCTTCTCCTTCATCACTTATTATTAATACCAATGTATTTGAAATGTTTTCTGCGGATACATTCACCATCTTTTTTTCATCGCCTTTATTACCATGAATAATAGCATTATTAACCGCTTCGCCAAGCACCAACTCAATATTAGCAGCCATTTCATCATGAATATCCCAATTATTTCGAAGTTGATCAATAAAAGGATATATCAATTTAAAATTTTCTGGCGTAGATGGAATTTGAAGTGTAATTTTTTCGGTTTCGATAAGCATAAAAATTATTTGTGAAAAAATAAATTGGTTTTTTATACGATACAAAGTTGCGTTTGTTTCATTAATTTAAAAAAAAGATTATTTTTTTTGAAAATTATTTTTTTGGTAGCACAATAATTGTACTTTTGCAGCCGCAATTATGGTGGGTGTAGCTCAGCTGGTTAGAGCACTAGATTGTGGTTCTAGGGGTCGTGGGTTCGAACCCCATCATCCACCCTTAATTTTTAAAAGCGGCTTTCAGAGTTTTCTGTAAGCCGCTTTTTATTTTATTACTTCACCAATATCAAATCGCCTTTATAAAATTCTTTTTGTTGGGTGGTAGGATTGATAAAACAAAAAATACATAAGCGACCACTTCTTGTAAAGTACAATTACTCTCTTTATTATTTCCGAATTTCTGCTTGTAATTGCTGCTCGAATTGTTGAATTAATTTGCTCATTAGTTTTTCTACTTTATCATCGGTTAAAGTTTTGCTTTCATCTTGCAATGTTAAACTGATAGCATAACTCTTTCTGCCTTCGCCAATTTTTTTATCTCGGTACACATCAAATAAACTTACTTCTTTAAGCATAGCACCAGTTTGTTCTTTTGCAATTTTTTCAACTTGAGCATACGTTATTTCTTCGTTTAATAACAAAGCCAAATCACGTTGAACAGCAGGAAACTTAGGCAATTCAGTATATTTTATTTTTTGCGAAGCCACTATTTTTTCAATCGTTTGCCAATTAATAGAAGCATACATTACTTCATTTCTAATATCAAATTGTTTTAAAATGGAGGGATGAACCGAACCCGATTCGGCAATGGTTTCTTTACCATTTGTATATTTAATTCCATATTCAAATACAGATGCATTTTCAATTTCTTCTGTTTTTATTTTCTGAATACCCAACATGGCAAACAATTTTTGTAACTGATTTTTTAATGAATAAATATCATTCAATTTACTTGTTTGATTCCAATTTTGTTCAGCAAATTTTCCTGTCATCCAAAAACATAAATGCATTTGTTCTTCATAATTGCCAGCGTTAATTGTGGTATACGATTTACCAAATTCAAATAATTTTAAATCCGCATTTTGTCTATTTTGATTATGCTGAATGGCTTCTAAGCCACCAAATAATAAATTATTTCGCAACACATCTAATTCAGTATTCATACTGTTTAGTAATGTTACTAAAACTTCTTTTTGCTCATAATATTTGCTTTGTGATAATGAATTATTCATCATTTCCGAAAAACCATTTGCTGCTAAAAAATTAGCTGCTTTATTGCGTAATGCAATAGCTTGTACGCCCGAACGAATGGGAATAATGGCTTGTAATGCCGATGGAATAGGCAATCTGTCTAATCCATACAAACGCAAAATTTCTTCTATCAAATCGGCTTCAATGCTAATATCTGTTTTGTGTGATGGCACTTTTACCAACCACGATTGATTATTATTTGATGTTAATTCAAAACCCAGTTGTGTTAAAATAGTTTCGATAATTTGAGCCGACAATTCAATTCCTAATTTTTCATTTACACGATTATGTTGTAATAAAATTTCGGTATTTATAAATGTTGAATGATTAGCATCTATAACTTTTGAAGCAATTTTTCCGCCTGCTATTTCGCAGATTAATAAAGCCGCACGTTTTAAAACTGCATCAATATTTGCCGCATCAATTCCTTTTTCAAAATGCAAAGCAGCATCGGTTCTTAATTGGTGAAGAAAAGATGTTTTACGGATAGAAGTGGCATTAAACCAAGCACTTTCTAAAAATATGGATGTAGTATTTTCGGCAACACCAGAATGCAAACCGCCATAAACACCAGCCATACATATTGGTTTTTCAGTATCGCAAATCATTAAATCCTCGGCCGAAAGTTTTCTTTCTTTTTCATCTAAGGCAGTAAATAAAGTGCCTTCGGGTAAAGTTTTTACAATAATTTTTTTGCCAGCAATTTTATCCGCATCAAAGGCATGAAGCGGTTGCCCTGTTTCGTGCAATACATAATTGGTAGCATCTACAATATTGTTAATAGGTTTTAATCCAATAGCTTTTAAACTATTTTGCAACCATTCGGGCGATGCTTTCACTTTAATATTATTAATTAAAATGCCAGTGTATCTACCACATTTATCAGTATTAATTACCTCAATACTAAAACCACCATCACCAAGATTATCATCTATTTTAGTATTACCACTAATTTTAATTGGGTTCTTAAAACCTTCGGCTGGTAAAGCTTCGGGCTTATGCACCGCCAACCAAGCCGCCATTTCACGGGCTACACCAATATGCGAAAATGCATCCGAACGATTAGGCGTTAATCCAATTTCAATTATATAATCGTTATAAATTCCAAAATATTCGGCAGCCGTAGTTCCAATTTTTGTTTCATTTGGCAATACAATAATGCCTGCATGGCTTGTGCCTAAGCCTAATTCATCTTCGGCGCAAATCATTCCTTCGCTTTCTTCACCTCTTATTTTTGCTTTTTTCATGGTTAATGCTTCACCGCTTGTAGGGTAAATTGTAGTACCTATGGTAGCCACCATTACCTTTTGTCCAGCTTCAACATTTGGTGCACCACATACAATTTTTAATGTTTGTTCGGCACCAATATTTACGGTGGTTAATCTTAATTTATCAGCGTTTGGGTGTTTTTCGCAAGTAAGCACTTCGCCTACCACTACGCCTTTTAAGCCGCCTTTCAACGATTC
>JBEEMV010000289.1:0-15241 GCA_041192505.1 Bacteroidota bacterium | reverse complement strand
AAAATAAATTAACAAACAAAATGGCATTAACGAAAAAACGTAAAAGCGTAGCCGGATTGGTTAAAAAAGATGTAGCTTATACAATGAAGCAAGCATCTGAATTAATCAAAAAGGTTAATACCACCAAGTTTGATGCGTCAGTAGACCTTCATATTCGCTTGGGAGTTGATCCAAAAAAAGCCGATCAGGCTGTAAGAGGTGTGGTTACATTACCTCATGGAACAGGTAAAGACAAAAAAGTATTAGTATTATGTACACCAGATAAAGAAGCCGAAGCAACTGCTGCAGGTGCTGATTTTGTTGGTTTAGATGAATACATACAAAAAATTGAAAAAGGTTGGGTTGATATTGATGTTATCATTGCAACTCCAGCTGTAATGCCTAAATTAGGTAAATTAGGTAAAGTATTAGGACCACGTAATTTAATGCCTAATCCTAAAACTGGAACTGTAACTGCTGATGTTGCATCGGCTGTTAAAGAAGTTAAATTAGGTAAAATTGCATTTAAATTAGATAAGCAAGCTATTATTCATACTTCAATTGGTCGTATTTCATTTACACCTGAAAAGTTACATGATAATGCTTTAGAATTAATTAATACAATAGTTAGAATGAAACCTACAGCAGCTAAAGGTACCTATTTGAAGAGCATTTATATGGCAACAACCATGAGCCCTTCATTAAGTATTGATACTAAAGGTTTAAATTCAACTGCATCATCTAATTAATTCAATTAAAATTTTCTTCAAAACAGAAAGTTTAAAAACAAAAAACAATGACAAAACAAGAAAAAACACAGTTGATTGAAGACTTGAAGGTTAAATTTAGCGGTAGCACATACTTCTATATTGCTGATAGCACTTCATTAACTGTTGAAGAAGTAAATAAATTGCGTAAGCTTTGCTTTAGCAAAGGAATTGAAATGAAAGTTGCAAAAAATTCATTAATTGAAAAAGCTTTAGAAGCAACTGGTCAGGCTAGCCCTGAACTAATTGGTGCTTTAAAAGGTCAATCATCAATTTTCTTTAGTGAAGTAGGTAATGCCGCAGGAAAAACTTTAAAAGAATTTCGTGGTGCTAAAGGAACAAAACCTTCATTAAAAGTTGCTTATATTGATTCAGCAATCTACATTGGCGATAACCAATTAGATGCATTAAGCAAACTAAAAAGCAAACACGAACTTATTGGCGAAATTGTTGCCTTATTGCAATCGCCTGCTAAAAATGTTATCGGTGCCCTTAAATCAGGTGGACCAAACAAAATTGGCGGCTTAGTAAAAGCATTACAAGAAAGAGCACAATAAACAAAATGTGATGATGTGATAATACGCTGATGTGCTAATTAAATACACAAAAGTTTTATCGCAAAATCATTAGCAAGTTAGCATAGTAGCTAATTAGCAAATTAAGTAGGCTTCCAAGCATCAACATAAAAGAATACAGAAACAAAAATTTTAAAAACAAACAAAAAATCAAATAACATGGCTGACTTAAAAGCAATGGCTGAATCATTAGTAAACTTAACAGTTAAAGAAGTAAATGAATTAGCAGAAATTTTAAAAAGTGAATACGGTATCGAACCTGCTGCTGCTGCTGCAGTTGCTGTAGCTGGTGCTGCTGCTGAAGCTCCTGCTGCAAAAACATCTTTTGATGTAATTTTGAAAAGCGGTGGTGCTAACAAATTAGCGGTTGTAAAAATCGTTAAAGATTTAACAGGATTAGGATTGAAAGAAGCTAAAGACTTAGTTGATGGCGCTCCAAAACCAGTTAAAGAAGGCGTTGACAAAGCTACTGCTGACGATTTAGTTGCTAAATTGAAAGAAGCAGGTGCTGATGTTGAAGTAAAATAATTTAACTTCAAAATAGTAATTAAATAGAGTTTTTTTCTCTCTGTTTAGTTATCAAATACTTAGGCATAGTGTGTTTTTAACACACTATGCTTTGGTATTTATAAAAGAAAAAAAACACTTACCAATTTTATCTCAAAAAATAAAATGAGCAAAAAAACAAAAGAACGCATTCACTTCGGTAAGATTAAGGCTTTACCTTATCCCGATTTGTTAGCCATTCAGTTGCAATCATTCAGAGATTTTTTTCAATTAGATACAACTTCTGAAAACCGTAGTAATGAAGGTTTATTCAAAGTGTTTCAAGAAAATTTTCCTATCACTGATGCACGAAGTATATTCAATCTAGAATTTTTAGATTATTTTGTTGATCCACCTCGTTATAGCATGGAAGAGTGCGTTGAACGTGGATTAACTTATAGCGTTCCCTTAAAAGCAAAATTGCGTTTAAGTTGTAACGACCCAGAACATATCGACTTTCAAACCATCGTACAAGATGTGTTTTTAGGAAATATCCCTTATTTAACTCCTAAAGGAACATTTATTATTAATGGTGCTGAACGTGTTGTTGTTTCTCAATTACATCGTTCGCCAGGTGTATTCTTTGGCCAAAGTGTACATCCAAATGGTACAAAAATCTATTCAGCTCGTATTATACCATTTAAAGGAGCTTGGATGGAATTTGCTACCGACATCAATAATGTGATGTATGCCTACATCGACCGTAAGAAGAAGTTCCCTGTAACAACTCTTTTACGTTCAATGGGTTATGAAACTGATAAACAAATTTTAGAGTTGTTTGGTTTAGCTGAAGAAATTAAAGCCACCAAGCCTACTTTAAAAGATGCTTTAGGTAAAAAATTAGCTGCTCGAGTATTAAAATCATGGTTTGAAGATTTTGTGGATGAAGATACTGGAGAAGTAGTTTCTATCGAACGTAATGAAGTGGTATTAGAACGTGATACTATTTTAGATGAAGATAATATTGAAGCTATTTTAGAAACAGGCGTTAAAACTGTTATCTTACAAAAAGAAGAATTGGCAGGCGATTATTCAATCATTTACAATACTTTACAAAAAGATACTTCAAATACAGAATTAGAAGCGGTACAACATATTTATCGTCAATTACGTGGTGCAGATGCACCAGATGATGAAACTGCTCGTGGTATTATCGAAAAATTATTCTTTAGTGATAAGCGTTATGATTTAGGTGAAGTAGGTCGTTATAAAGTGAACCAAAAATTAGGTTTGGACATGAAAAACGATTCAAGAGTATTAAGCAAATCAGATATTATTTTGATTGTAAAATACTTGGTTCAATTAACTAATGCTAAAGCTGAAATTGATGATATTGACCATTTAAGTAATCGTCGTGTTCGTACAGTTGGTGAACAATTGTATTCGCAATTTGGCGTTGGTTTGGCTCGTATGGCTCGTACTATTCGTGAACGTATGAACGTTCGTGATAACGAGGTATTTACACCAGTTGATTTGATTAATGCAAGAACATTATCTTCAGTAATCAATTCATTCTTCGGAACTTCGCAATTATCACAATTCTTAGATCAAACTAATCCATTATCTGAAATTACGCACAAACGTCGTATTTCGGCTCTAGGACCCGGCGGTTTAAGTAGAGAACGTGCAGGTTTTGAGGTTCGTGACGTACATTATTCGCATTATGGTCGTTTATGTACCATCGAAACACCAGAAGGACCAAACATTGGTTTGATTTCAACTTTATGTGTTCATGCTAAAATCAATGATATGGGTTTCATTGAAACACCATATAGAAGAGTAGATAGCAGCAAAGTAAATTTGAATGATGCTAAAGTTGAATATTTAACTGCTGATGATGAGGATAACAAAATCATTGCTCAAGCAAATGTGGATGTAGATGATAAAGGTAACTTTAGAGAAAACCGTATCAAATGCCGTCAACATGGTGAATTTCCTGTATTAGAACCAGCTGAAATAGAATATATGGATGTGGCACCAAACCAAATTGTTGGTGTAAGTGCTTCATTAATTCCATTCTTAGAAAATGATGATGCAAACCGTGCCTTGATGGGTTCGAACATGCAACGTCAGGCGGTTCCATTATTACGCCCTCAATCTCCAATTGTAGGTACAGGCTTAGAAGCAAAAGTTGCTCAAGATAGTCGTATGCTTATCAATGCAGAAGGTAAAGGTGTGGTAGAATATGTAGATGCTAAACAAATACATGTACGCTACGAAAGAACTGAAGATCAAAAAACAGTTTCTTTTGAAGATGATGTAAAAATTTATAATCTATTAAAATTTCGCAAAACCAACCAAAGCACTTGTATTAACTTACGCCCAATTGTGAAAAAAGGCGAAAAGGTAGTATTAGGACAAGTATTATGCGAAGGTTATGCAACTGATAATGGCGAATTAGCATTAGGTACAAACTTAAAAGTGGCATTTATGCCATGGAAAGGTTATAACTTTGAGGATGCCATTGTATTAAGCGAAAGAGTATTACGTGAAGATTTGTTTACATCAATGCATATTGATGAATATGAATTAGAAGTTCGTGATACAAAATTAGGCGAAGAAGAATTAACCAATGATATTCCAAATGTATCTGAAGAAGCTACTAAAGATTTGGATGACAGAGGTATCATTCGTATCGGCGCTGAAATTAAAGAAGGCGATATTATGGTAGGTAAAATCACTCCAAAAGGTGAAACTGACCCTACACCAGAAGAAAAATTATTAAGAGCAATTTTTGGCGATAAAGCAGGCGATGTAAAAGATGCTTCAATGAAAGTTTCTCCTAGTACTGATGGTGTTGTAATTGATACTCGTTTATTTAGCCGTGCTAAAAAAGATAAAAACTCAAAAGCTAAAGAAAAAGCAACAATTGATAAATTAGAAACTATCTACAATAAAAATCAACGTGATTTGAAAGATAGATTAGTTCAAAAATTATTAACCTTGCTAAAAGATAAAACATCTCGTGGTGTTAAAAATCTTTATGGTGAAGATTTAATTCCGAAAGGAAGTAAATTCACAGCTAAATCTTTAGAAATAGATTACACACAAATTGATACTAATGGTTGGACAACACAAGATGATACTAATGGTTTAGTAAAATCATTGTTACATAACTATGGTATTAAATTTAACGAAGAAAGTGGTAGATTTAAACGTGAGAAATTTAATGTAACTATTGGTGATGAATTACCAGCAGGTGTAGTTAAATTAGCTAAAGTTTACATCGCTAAAAAACGTAAGTTGAAAGTGGGTGATAAATTAGCTGGTAGACATGGTAATAAAGGTATTGTATCACGTATTGTACGTGATGAAGATATGCCATTTACTGAAGATGGAACACCAGTTGATATTGTATTAAATCCATTAGGTGTACCTTCAAGGATGAACTTAGGACAAATTTATGAATCAGTATTAGCATTAGCTGGTTTAGAATTAGGTAAAAAATATGGTACTCCTATCTTTGATGGTGCTTCATTGGCCGAAATAGCTGCAGAAATTGAAGAAGCTAAATTACCGCACTATGGTCAAACATGGTTATTTGATGGCGAAACTGGTGAAAGATTTCATCAAAAAGCTACAGTGGGTGTAATTTATATGCTTAAACTTAATCACTTGGTTGATGATAAAATGCATGCTCGTTCGATAGGACCTTATTCATTAATTACACAACAACCATTGGGTGGTAAAGCTCAATTTGGTGGTCAGCGTTTTGGTGAAATGGAGGTTTGGGCTTTAGAGGCTTATGGTGCTGCTAATATTTTACAAGAATTATTAACTGTTAAATCGGATGACATTCAAGGCAGAGCAAAAGCTTATGAAGCTATTGTAAAAGGCGAAAACATCCCAAGACCTGGTATTCCTGAATCATTTAATGTATTAGTTCATGAATTACGTGGATTAGCATTGGATGTGAAATTTGAAAATTAATATTTTCAAAATACTTTATAGTAAAAAGGCTGCAAATACAAATTGCAGCCTTTTTTATTTACTAATTTCATTCTACATTTTTTATCTTCGCAAAAAGAAAAATTCATGTCTGATTTAATTCCACGAATTCAACAATCTGTAAAAAATATTTGTTTCAAATCTGTTGAACCAACTGATGCACTTATTTCTACAAAAATTTTGGATTCAATTAATGCGGTTGATTTGGCAGTTGAATTAGAAAATGAGTTTGGTATTTCTATTCCATTTGTTGACATCAACGAACAACATTTTGAATCGGTTAACACCATCGATAATTATGTTCAACTAAAAATGGCTGCAAAATAAAAATGCAATTACTCCGCCATCTTGCTGCTGTTTTAATTGCTGTGTCCATAAGTTTTTTTGTTATTTTTAATTACAATAAAGAAAATAACAAACAAACAAACACCGCACCTACAATTTTCTCTGTAAAAAATAATTCAAATTATGGTACAGGGAATGATGTAATGCAAAACATTTATACCTCATTAAACACTGGCAATCGCGTTGTTGTATTTGGCTCATCCGAGTTAACTTTAGAAACAGATAGTGCCATTCCATACAACTTTTTTAATGATAAATTGCACATTCCGTTAGTTGCAATTGGGCATGCTGGCAATCAATCATTTTCAATGTTTTGTCAATTGGCAGCCATGAATCATTCGCTTGAAAACTCTAAAACAGTTATCATTCTTTCGCCTGGCTGGATGAATGGAAAATCGGGCAATGGTACAGCAATCAGTTGTTTCCTTGAATATTTATCAGAGCCTATGTTGTACAAAATGTATTTTGATAAAAATCTTCCAGATGAATTTAAGAATTATATTGCATCTTATATAAACAATCATTTTCAAGAAATTGGAAACCCAAATAGCATTATTTTATTGTGGAATTTAAAAGCATTACAAAATCAGAACAAGTTTGATGGCATTAGATATTCGCTTTCAAATTGGATTGAGTACTTGTATTGTTCTGCTCATTATTTTTCAAAAAAAACAGATTGGAATATGGTTGATAAAAATAATTCGGGAAATATTTTTACAAACAAATTTACTCCTAATTGGGATAGTTTGCAGCATATTGGATTAAAAAACGAAGCCGCCAAATGCAGTAATCAATATGGTGTGAATGATGAATATTACAAAGCAAATTGCATAAATCAATTACCTCACGAATTCGAAAACCCATTACAACCCAATCAAGAATTACACGACATAAAAATGCTCATTCAACTTTGTAAATACTACAAAATGAAACCACTATTTGTAATGCAAGCATTAAATCCAAATGCTTATGATGGATTAGAAAAAATGACACCTTTGGTTAATGAAGTTGATTCAATAATTAAGCAAAATGGATTTACGATGATAAATTTTTGGGCTGACAAAAAAGAAAATTACACCAAAGGAACTTTAACTGATATTATGCACTTGGGCGAATATGGTTGGTATCAAATTGACGAAGCTATTTATAACTATTTTTCAAAAAAATAAAGCTGATGCAAACAAAAAACATAAGGATATTTTTAATAGAAACGGCTTTGTACACGGCTATCATACTAGGCTTTTACTTTTTGTATTTCAATCCGAATCATCAAAATGAAAAACCAAAATCGAAAGTGCCGTTTGTTTACCAACAGTTCTAAACAAAAGTTATTGGGTTATTCGTTATTAAGTTATTTGGAAATACAATTACAGATTTTGAAACTAAAAACTAAGCAATAAAAACTATCAACTAACACTTGCTTCCATTCACATCCATAGAGTTTTATTTTTTGTTCGGAATAATAATTCTGGTAGTGCAATTATTGAAACCATTGTACAGCCGATTTATTTCGTACGCCAATTTATTACTTAGCATCACGTTAATTTATTTGCTTTTTTTCTTTACACAAACTTATCAGATAATTGGGTTTGCTATTTACAGTTATCTAATTTATTATTTTTTCTGTTTTCGGTTTTCAAAAATAAACAGGCTGTACCCTGCTTTATTACTGGCTTTGCCGATGTTACTTTTAAAAGTGCATTTCAAAATTCATTGGATTGGTTTTGCAGGGATGTCGTACATCACATTCCGTACGATTCAAATTTTGTTAGACACACAACCCACTGAAAAGAAAATTTCGCCAAGAGATTATTTGCTGTTTCTAACCTTTACACCCACTCTTTTAATTGGGCCTATTGACCGTTCACAACGATTTATAAAAAATTTACAAGAAGGTTATAAGAACTTAAATGCCACATTATTTTTTGAAGGTTGGCAAAATGTAGCCTTAGGAATTTTGCAAAAATATGTATTGGCTGAATTAGTAACTCGATTTTGGTTGCAGCCCGAAGATAATGTTCATGGCTTGCTTCAGCACATCAACGCTGCATTTGCTTACACTGCTTATTTGTATTTTGATTTTGCAGGTTACTCCTCCTTAGCTGTTGGTTTTGGAAATATGTTGGGCATAAAAGTGCCACACAATTTCAATCAACCTTACATGGCTATCAACCCACAAGATTTTTGGCGGCGTTGGCATATCACCCTTGGTGATTGGCTTCGTGATTATTTTTTCCGCCCCATTTATAAATGGTTGAGTGGTTTTAAATCGTTGAAAAATTATACGTTGGCAAAACAAAATGTGTCGTTGTTTTTAACTTTTGTGTTGATAGGTTGTTGGAATGGATTTGAACACAATTATATTTGGAGTGGTGTTATATTCGGCTTGTACTCAGTGTTGCACAACACTTATAATGTGGAATGCAAAAAGAAAGGAAGAGATATTTTGTTTGAAAAATGGAATGCCACAGTGCTAAAATATTTCTCTATCATCATTATGATTTTTGCTGCTGTGTTTGCCATTTATGTTTTTAGTGGAAGACCAGGTATTTAATTTTTAAATTTTTTCTGAAATGATTTTCAATATAAAAAATTGCAAGTTTGAAAATGCTACTGCTGATGCCGGTAAATTGAGCATCTGTGGTAGCGATGGTGATTATACTTGGGCTGAATTGCAACTTCGTTCGCAGTATTTTATTCAGCAATTTCAAACATTAAAAATTCCAACGGGGCATCCGATATTAATTTATGGATACAAGCAAAAGGATTTCATAGCCGCCATTACAGCTTGTATGCAATTGCATTTGCCATATATTCCGTTGGATACAGTTGTGCCTTTTGAAAGAATTCAGAAAATAAAAAACATCACGGGTGCACAAGTGTTGGTGAATTTATCGGGCAATGATTTAGCCATAAATTTTGCTGCAATTATTACACAAAACGAAATCAATAATTTCAGCGAAGTTAATTTTACTGATGCCATTTATCATCGTGAACACGACCCAATAATTTATATCATTTTTACTTCGGGCAGCACTGGCGAACCAAAGGGAGTGCAGATTACGCTGCAAGCTCTCACAAGTTATATGGATTGGATGGAGCATGATTTTGGTTTTGAAGCAGATGATGTTTTTGTGAATCAAGCACCTTTTAGTTTTGATTTATCGGTTTATGAGTTGATGGCGTTTTTACATTTTGGTGCAACTATCATTTTAAATGATAATGCTGTAGCTGCCGACCAGCTTGCATTTGTAGAACGAGTAAAAAGATATGGTGGTAGTATTTGGGTTTCTACACCTTCTTTTGCTTATAAATTTTTAGGTGTTGAAGAATTTAATTCTAGCAACATTCCATCCCTTCGTATTTTTTTTATTTTGTGGCGAAACTTTACCAGCTCGAACTTCAAAAATATTGTTGGATAAATTTCCACAATCAATAGTTTTCAATTCGTATGGCCCTACCGAAGCTACAGTAGCTACTTCCATTGTAAGTATCGATAAAACAATATTAGAAAAATATGACCCGTTGCCTGTTGGTTATCCAAAGTATACTAGTGAAATTTTGATTGATAAAAATGAAAACCCAAATGAAAAAGGTGGAGAAATAATTATCAGCGGCGAACATGTTTCCATCGGTTATTTTAAAATGGAAGAGTTGAATAAAGAAAAATTTATAACTCACAATGGTCAACGAGCATTTAGAACTGGCGATTATGGCTACTTTGAAGATGGTATGCTTTTTTACAACGGACGAAAAGACGAACAAGTAAAGCTGCATGGTTTTAGAATAGAGTTAGGCGATATAAATGCTCAACTTTTAAAAACCGAATTGGCTACCGAAGTTGCAACCGTTCCATTACGCCGAGGCGGTGAAGTAAAAAAAATAATCAGTTTTATTATCCCAAAAAATATTGATACTAATAAAGTGGAATTAGTTGCAACCATCCTGAAACACTTACAGGCAAACCTTCCTGCGTACATGCTACCTGCCGAAATAATTGTGATGGAAAAATTTCCTTACAGCAACAATCATAAAATTGATAAAACAAAACTGATAGAAATGTATGTGAATGGAGAAATGAGTTGACGATTACTTTCTCAAAAACTCATAAATTTCTTTGGTTATAATTTATCTTGTTAACTGGACTTCTTTATTGGGTTTCTTATTTAGCAAAATAAAATCAAGCAGCCCTTTGGCATAGCCGACCCCATACGACCAATGCAACAAAAAAAATGTAGAGGCAATTTTTATTGTGGTTTTTAATTGTGTTGATTTTTGAAAAGCAAAATAAAATGCCAAAAGGCAATAAGTAGCAATGCCTGATAAATAAAGCATTCTAAGAACTTCATTAAAACAACTTGCTAAAAATCCTACAAATAAAAAGCTAACAAATAGAAAAGGAATCAATTGCCGAATGGATAAAAATGCTTTATGTTTTTTGTTCAAATAAACTTTCCAATAGCCATACTGTTTATACTGCCGATACAATTTTTGATACGATGCTCTCACATAATATTTGCATCTAATTGTTGGCGATAGAAAAATTTTATACCCTTCTTTTGTAACTCTGAAATTGAAATCATCATCTTGATTTCGGGTAAGCACTTCATCAAACAAACCAATTTTTTCAAACACTTCTTTTCGGTAAGCACCAAAGGCTACTGTATCTACAAAACCTTCTTTATCGGGGATTCTAAAATTTGCATTGCCTACTCCGAACACCGAAGACATAGCAGCACCAACAACTTCTGCTGTTTCATTTTCATAAACGTTTTCTAAATAGCCACCCACACAGCCACATTCAGGATATTTATTTAAGTAAAAAATATTTCGAGAAATAAAGTCGGGATAAATTTCGGAATGTGCACCAAGAATAATTAGTACATCGGAAGTTGATTTTTTGATGCCTGCATTTAATGCAAAAGGTGTTGTTTGATTTTCATTTTCTATAAAATGTATCCAACTATTTTTAGCTGAAAATTGTTGAATTATTTGTTTTGAATTATCAGTACTCAACCCATCAGCAACAAAAACTTCTAACAAATTTTTATCGTAATCCGAATCAATAATTGACTGCAAACACTTGCCAATGTAATGCTCTTCATTACGGCAGGGGATAACTATGGATACTTTCATCAATCAATAACTTTTTTGTTTGGGATTATCAAAAATAAAAAACAATAGAACGCTGCAAAAAAAACTAAGCCAGCTTGTGTGTTGAGCATAGATTCAAAAAGAATGTTGATGGAAAATGCAACACCAAATAATATAAGCAACATATTTTTTTTCATCAAGCCAATTACAATTGTTCCAATTGAAACTAACAAAATGAACATACAGCCTAAAATGCCCAATTGCAGCGTACTTTCAATGTATTGATTGTGGCAATTTAAATGTTTGTGGGCAAGTACAGTTAAATTATTTTTTGTGTATTCAACCTCTAATTCATCAATCACATCACCAGTTCCAACGCCCAATAACCAGTTTATTTGAATTAAGTGAATCGCAGTTTTTGTAGCAAAAATTCTTTGTCCGTTGCTATTTTCAGATGGAGCATTCGGGTCAACGTTATGTGGATGAAAAATTTCTGAGGTCATTGATTTGAATGATTCAAACCGTGGATTATTTTTTACTACAAAAAACAAAGCAACTGATAAAAATATAAACAACCCAACTCCCACTAATCTATGCTTTGATTGCCAAATTTGTTTTGCAAAAAACAAAGCAATAGTTGCTAAATAAGCTATTATGGCTGCTTTTGACGATGAAAAGTAAATAGAAAAAGCAAATAACAAAATGATTAAAAGATAAAATAATTTAACTGCTTTTTTATTGCTTTGTTGTAATAACACTAAAGAAAAAAACGAAGCAATATTGAGGTACAGCGAAAAATAAGCTACATGTAAAAACAAAGAAAATTCGGCATACGAAGGCAATATTCCTTCGTTTTGCAAATACACTTTGTGCAAAAAATATTTATTAGCAATACCTATTGAAATACAGTAAATGGCTGCAATTGCATTTCCAACAATAAAATTTTTAAAGAGTAAATTTTGATGAGCAACAATTTCAAATCGATTACTATAAAATAAAATTGGGAAAATGAGCAACGATAATTTTTGTTGAACATCGAATCCTCCTGCATGAAAATTATTTGTCCAAAGTAAAGCAGCCACATGCAAAAAATAAAATAACTGTAACCAAATTAGTGGATTTTTGATGGATAGAAAACCTTGCAATTTTTTCCATCTTTGATTAAAAATCCACTCTGCTACAATCGCCAAAATGCACCACACTAATGGTTTTCCGCCATAAGGAAACAAGAGCATTAGAATGCATAAAAAATAAATAGCTGTATTTTTTTTTTTGAAAAATTGCTTCAATTTATTGAGAAATAATTTTAGAAAAAGAAGAAATTGATTCGCCGATTTTAATAGTTACGAAATCATTGATTACAGAATTGCTACCAATATTACATCCAACAGAAAGATGCACATGATTGCCAATTTTTGTTTCATGGTCAATCACTACACCACAATTCACAATGGTGTTTTCGCCAACTTCTACTTGGGTATTAATGGTTGAATTAGCTAAGCAAACAACTCCTTTTTGAATTATAGCCGATTTTGAAATGTATGCAATAGGATGAATTATTGTTGCTGCTTCTAAAATAAAATTCATTTGTGTAAATAACTTTTCACGAACTTCATTGTTGCCAATTGCAACAATGAAAAAGTCTGCAACTTCTTTTGCTTTACTCAATTCATTTTGCGGAAGAATAACCTTTACATTTTCTATCACAATTGTACCCACGGATAAATTTGCATCGGTAAAACCAACAACAGAAAACTTGCCCTCGGCTACTATGGCTTCGTACACAACCTTTGCATGACCGCCTGCTCCAATGATGATAATTCGATTGCTCATTGTTGTTTTATTAAGGAAAAATATTTTTGTTCTACAATTTTCATATTGGTGTTCCAAATTGCACGTTCAGCAATTATTTTTTGATTGATTGCAATTGCTCTATTTTGAAATTCATCAAAGTTACTGTTTAGATAAATAATTTTTTCAGCCAATAATTTTATATCGTCAATATTCACAATGAAGCCATTTTCACCATCCTTAATCCATTGTGTATTGGCTGGAATATTTGTAGCAATACAAGCTGCACCGCAAGCCATTGCTTCATTTAATGAAATATTATTACCATCCGATTTTGAAACAGTAACAAACACGTGTGTTTGGTTTAACACTTCGGCAATTTTTGGTTGAGATACTTTTCCTAAAAAGAGCACATTACTTTCTAAACCTAATTCTTTAATCAGATTTATAATTTCATTTTGTAACGAACCAGCACCAATCAAATTCAACTGCAAATTCGGAATACTTTTTTTTGCAATTGCTACTGCTTTTATTAAATGAGGAATATTGTAAACGGTTTCAAAGTTTCTTGTTGATGTGATTACAAATTTATCGGTTGGTAATTTTCTGTTTTTATCATTAAAAATTAGTGGGTCAATGCCGAAAGGTACCGTTGAAATTTTATTGGCTCGTACTCCTAATTCCTCAATCGCTACCTTCATGTGGTCAGCCATTGCGGTTATCCAATCGGCTTTTGAAAAAGCAAATTTCAACAACATTTTATAAACAAAAGATTCTTTTGGGCTGATTAAAACATCGGTGCCCAATGTAGTAATTATATAAGGATGAAAGCCACACAAAGCCCCTGTGATGCCATAACTGGTGGCATACATGGCATGAAAAATATTGGGTTTAATTTGCTGTAATATTTTTTTTATTTGCCTGAATTTTAAAAGCACTTTCCAATTTCCACCACCTACAGCAATGCTGCCGGTATCAATAAAATGTGTGGTTACATTTTCAATTTCATTTTGCTTAAATGAAATTAAATGCACTTCATGCCCAAGGGCTGCAAAATGTTTACACCATCTTACCACATGAATACTTGGGGCATCGGCGAAGTAGCAAATTTTCATTTAGTCAATAGTTATTCTTGAATTAATGTTTTCTTTCGGCTGAGCAAAGTGAGGACTAAAACAGGAATCATTATGCCTTCTAAAATCATACCCTTGTAGGCTTCTGGCCCAGCAGTAATAAATGAAACTAATTGAGCACTGATAAGCATAACAGCAAAATTGCTTAAAATTCTCACAAATTTATTATTGTAGTTTTCTTGTTTAATATATAGATAATAACCTCCAAAACAAAATAGCGAAAGAATTAATGCACCAAGTATAAGTCCAATAATACCAAAATTGAGATACCAAGCGGTAGCATGGTGCATGGTGTAAAACTGACCAGGTACGGCATTTACTTGTTTGGCATAATAATCATAAATATCGGGTGGCCGATTGGGGGCAAATACTCTCGGAACGGCAGAATAGGCAATATATTTTAAACTCGAACCGTAGCTAATTGGGATGTTATATTTTAAAACACCGTACATAGAAAATTGAGCATAAAACAATTCATTACTCAACAAAACAGAGTTAATCATTTTTACTCCTTTTTGTGTTTTCGATAAATTTTTAGAATAAAATGAATCGCTGCCTGCATCTATTTTCTTTTCATTTTTTATTAAGTTGTTGTGCAAAGATGCTGCAAATACAGTACCTCTAACCACATCATTTAATAAAAACAAAATAGAGACTACCATTAAAGCAGCAAAATAGTTTTTTAATGAAAATGTTTTTCTGAATTTAATCAACATCAAACTTAAAATAATCATACCCGATAAAAGCTCCCTTCTATTACCAATTAATGTAATGTATAAACAAGCTATTATACATGCCGAATAAAGAATAACACCAGTGCCTTTCATTTTTTTAATCGAAATAATAAATCGTGTTGTTCGAGATGAATAAATAGCAAATGCGATGAAAGGAATTAATACAGAAAATTCGTTGGCTAATTGATGTATAGTGTAGTATTTATTGTGATTAAGCCTTGTAGCTACATAAATTGATTTCCCCTCTAATAATGCATTATATATTTCATATCGCATGCAGTAAATGCTGATGAATACAAGCAGTAAACTAAACAATAAAATAATAATAG
>JBEEMV010000288.1:0-8251 GCA_041192505.1 Bacteroidota bacterium | reverse complement strand
GGGATGATTACTTTTTTAATTGAGATTTTATTCTTAGTTGGTATTGTTTTCTTTATAGTATTGTTAGTACAAGGAACAAGAAAAATTCCAATTCAATATGCTAAAAGAATTATTGGAAATAAACAATATGGTGGTGTTCGTCAGTATTTACCTTTAAAAGTAAATGCAGCAGGTGTAATGCCTATCATTTTTGCACAAGCAATTATGTTTGTTCCAGCATTAATTCTTCAAGCTTTTCCAGATACTACTAGTGGTTTTTTATACAATTTAGCTCAATATACTTCTATTACTCATAGTTTACTTTTCGGATTTTTAGTTGTTGTATTTACTTATTTCTATACAGCATTAATTGTTAATCCACAAATGATGGCTGATGAAATGAAGAAAAATGGTGGCTTTATTCCGGGTGTAAAACCAGGAAAAAGTACAGCAAGTTATATTGATACAATTATGAGTCGTATAACATTGCCTGGTTCAGTATTTTTAGCTTTTGTAGCTATATTACCTGCATTTGCTGGGTTAATAAAAATCAATAGTCAGTTTGCAAGTTTCTTCGGAGGCACATCAATTTTGATTATGGTAGGTACTATTTTAGATACTTTACAACAAGTAGAAAGTCATTTATTAATGCGTCATTATGATGGATTAATGAAAACAGGTAGAATTAAAGGACGAACTCCTTCAAATTCTGCTGTGTCAGTTGGTCAAGGGTAGTTATAAACTTAGTAGTAATCGAAAATGAGCGATAAGATTGTATATAAGACTAATGATGAGATTGAATTAATAAGAAAAAGTTCTTTGCATGTTTCTGATACTTTGGCTCATGTAGCAAGTATTTTGAAACCCGGATTAACTACTGAATCAATTGATAATTCAATATTTGAATTTATTTCTGATTTTGGTGGGTATCCTATTTTTAAGGGGTATCATGGTTTTCCAGCATCTGCATGTATTAGCGTAAATGAAGAAGTGGTGCATGGTTTACCTGGAAAAAGAGAAATTAGAGATGGAGATATTGTTACTATTGATGTAGGTGTGTTGCTAAATGAATTTATAGGGGATTCGGCATATACTTTTGCATTAGGAGAAATAAAAAATGAAACTTTACAACTTTTAAAAACAACAAAAGAAAGTTTATATAAAGGAATTGATGCAGCAATAGTAAATAATAGGATAGGAGATATTAGCTTTGCAGTTCAGCAACATTGTTTAGCAAAGGGATATGGAATTGTTACTGAATTGGTAGGTCATGGAGTGGGAAGGGAATTACATGAAGAACCTCAAGTACCTAATACAGGAAGAAAAGGAAGTGGTAAAAAAATATTAGAAGGCTTGGTAATTGCTATTGAACCGATGATTAATTTGGGAAAAAAGGATGTGAAAATATTGAGTGATGATTGGACTTATGTAACTAAAGATGGGAAACCATCAGCTCATTATGAACACACAATTGCAATTAGAAAAAATGGCCCAGATATTTTAAGTTCTTTCGAGAAGATTGAAATTGAGGAAAGAAAAAACAAAAATTTGAATAGTAGGTACTACTAAATATAAATGGCTAAACAAGACGTAATTAAGCAAGATGGAGTTATTGAAGACGCAAACAGCAATGCAATGTTTCGAGTGAGATTAGAAAACGGGCATTCTGTTTTGGCTACAATATCTGGTAAAATGAGAATGAATTATATCAGAATTTTACCAGGCGATAGAGTACAAATTGAAATGTCGCCCTATGATTTAACAAGAGGAAGAATAATTTTTAGATATAAATAAACAAAAAGGGAAAAAGTTATTGGTTATTGAGTTTTAAATAATACACTCAAGCCCCAATAACTAGTAACTAATAACTTAATAACATAACAATGAGAGTAAGAGCATCAATTAAAAAAAGAAGCGAAGATTGTAAAATCGTTCGCCGTAAAGGAAGATTGTATATCATCAACAAAAAAAATCCACGTTTTAAACAACGTCAGGGATAAACAATTTGCTGATTAGCTAATATGCTAATATGCTAATTGAAACAACAATTAACAATTAACGAATAACAAATAACAATAGTAAAACATGGCTCGTATAGCAGGTGTAGATTTACCAAAAAATAAAATCGGTGAGGTTGGTTTAGGATATTTATTTGGCGTAGGTAGAAGTGGCGCAAAAAAAATATTAAACCAAGCTGGTATCGATACTCAAAAAAAAGTAAAAGATTGGAATGATGATGAATTAAATAAACTTCGTACCATTATTACTAATGAGTGGAAAGTTGAAGGTTCGTTACGTTCTGAAATTCAATTAAACATTAAACGTTTAATGGATATTGGTTCATACCGTGGCGTTCGTCATCGTAAAGGGTTACCTCTTCGTGGGCAACGTACTCGTACTAACAGTCGTACACGTAAAGGAAAGCGTAAAACAGTAGCTGGTAAGAAAAAAGCACCAACTAAATAATAGTTAGGTAGATTGGTCATAATCATTAAATAAGTTTTATTGATTTATGATGATTAAAGCTCAAAAAATAAAATTGAAATGGTTGGTACATGCTATCATCCAAAAATCAAAAAACAATAAATTAAACAAATGGCAAAGCAATCAGCTGGCTCTGGAGCCGGAAAAAAAGTAGTAAAGAAAAAAAATGTAAAAGCCGAACCAGAAGGTGTGGCACATATTCAAGCTACATTTAACAATATCATTATTTCATTAACCAACAAAGGCGGACAAGTTGTTTCATGGTCTTCTGCTGGTAAAATGGGATTCAAGGGATCTAAAAAAAATACACCTTATGCTGCTCAAATGGCGGCTTCTGATTGTGCAAAAGTTGCATTTGATGCAGGTATGCGCCGTTGCGAAGTAATGGTTAAAGGACCAGGTTCGGGCAGAGAAAGTGCTATAAGAGCTATCAGCCAATCAGGAATAGAAGTTAGTATTATTCGTGATATTACCCCAATGCCTCACAACGGTTGTCGTCCGCCAAAAGGTAGAAGAGTATAATATAAGGTCATTAGTTATTAGTTATCAGTCATTAGTAAATACAAAATGAACGATAGTAATAGCAAAATGAAAAACAAAAAGTATCAATCAAAAAATAGTAAATCAACAAATCGTAAAATAAGATATGGCTCGTTATACAGGACCAAGTTCAAAAATAGCTCGTAATTTCGGTGAACCCATTTTTGGTGCAGATAAGGCATTAGAAAGAAAAAATTATCCGAGTGGTATGCATGGTATCATGCGTAAAAAAAAGCAACAAAGTGAATACGCAATTCAATTAAAAGAAAAACAAAAAGCTAAATATACTTATGGTGTATTAGAACGCCAATTCCGTAAAATATTTGATGAGGCTGGTCGTAAACATGGTGTTACAGGCGAAAACTTATTAATATTATTAGAAGCTCGTTTAGATAACACAGTATTCCGTTTAGGTATAGCACCTACTCGTCGTGCTGCTCGTCAGTTAGTAGGTCATAAACATATTACGGTTAATGGACAAATTATGAGTTCGCCTTCAATGACTTTACGCCCAGGCGATAAAGTAGCTGTAGCTGAAAATGCTCGTGAAATGGAAGTTATTAAAAGATCTATAGCTGGTAAAGGAAAAGCTTTTCCTTGGTTAGAATGGAATCCAGATACAATGATCGGTACTTTTTTAGCCTTTGCTACCCGTGAAGCAATTCCTGAAAACATTAGAGAGCAATTAATTGTAGAATTGTATTCTAAGTAGTCAATAATTATTGGTCATTAGTCATTGGTAAATACAAGCGATTAGTGATTGATAAAGTGAAAAAAATAAGAAGTCAAAGGTTGTGTGGTGTATATTCACTAATGACAAATGTCGAGTGACCGATGACAATAATTTAATCTAAATCAATAAATCATAAATAATAACATGGCTGTTTTAAATTTTGTAAAACCAGATAAAATAGTTCTAAACAAGGCAACTGATTTCGAAGGAACTTTCGAATTTCGCCCATTAGAACCTGGATTTGGTGTAACAATTGGAAACTCTTTGAGAAGAATTTTATTATCTTCATTAGAAGGATATGCAATAACATCTATAAAAATATCAGGAGTTGAACACGAATTTAGCACTATTAAAGGTGTTATGGAAGATGTAACTGAAATTGTTTTAAACTTGAAACAAGTTCGCTTAAAAAAGATAGTTGAAACTGATTTGAGTAATGAAAAAATTACTATCAACATTAAAGGAAAAGAAGAATTAGCTGCTGAAGTAATTGAAAAACATACTACTTCATTTAAAGTAATGAATCCTGAATTGTTGATTTGCAGAATGGAATCTTCAGTAAATTTTCAAATCGATTTAACTATAGGTAAAGGAAGAGGTTATGTACCTGCAGAAGATAACAAAACTAAGGACCAACCACTTGGAACAATTTCAATTGATTCTATTCATACGCCAATTAAAAACGTTAAATATCATATTGAGAATACTCGTGTTGAACAACGTACTGATTATGAAAAATTAATCTTGGATGTAAAAACTGATGGTACTATTCATCCTGAAGAAGCGGTTAAAGAAGCTGCAAGAATTATGATTCAGCACTTAATGTTAATCAGCGATGAACGCATTACATTTGATGATATTTCGGATGAACATCATGAAGTAGTTGACGATGCTGTATTACACATGCGTAAATTATTGAAAACACCTTTAGAAGATTTAGATTTAAGTGTACGTGCATACAACTGTTTGAAAACTGCAAAAATTAATAGCTTAAGCGAATTAGTAAGATATGATATGAACGATTTATTGAAGTTTAGAAACTTCGGTAAAAAATCATTAACTGAAATTGAGCAAATGGTTATAGATAAAGGTTTGCATTTTGGAATGGACTTAGCTAAATATAAATTAGAAGACTAACTTTAGTTAATAGGTTAATGGTTATTAGTTATTTGAAAAAAATAGTACAATAACCACCAAACAATTAACGATTAACAAATAACAAATAACAAAAGTAAAATGAGACACGGAAGAAAAGTAAACCAGTTGAGCCGCACAAAAGCACACAGAGATGCATTGATGGCTAATATGACTGATTCATTAATAAAACACAAACGTATTGTTACTACAGTAGCTAAGGCTAAAGCTTTAAGAATATTTGTAGAACCATTATTAACAAGAGCTAAAACAGATAGTACACATAACCGCCGTATGGTGTTTAAGTATTTGCAAAATAAAGAATCTATCAAAGAATTGTTTGGTGTGGTTTCTGAAAAAATTGCAGCCCGTCCAGGTGGTTATACACGTATCATTAAAATGGGTTTTCGCCCTGGTGATGCTGCTGAAATAGCAATGATTGAATTGGTAGATTTTAATACTACTTATATTGGTACTAATAACAAGAAAGGTGCTTCGGCTACTGCTGTTGCTACTCCTGCTAAACGTACTCGTAGAGCTGGTGGTGCTAAAAAGAAAGCTGATGATGCTGGTGAAAATACAGCAACTGACGAAACAAAATAATATTTTTAATAAATAATATTGTAAGCCTCAATAACATGATTTGTTATTGAGGCTTTTTGTTATAATCATAAATCATATTGAAACTGATAAACTGATAACTATAACTGAATGCTGAACACTTGTATTCGGGCTTCGGTTCGAAACTTCGGACAAACAATATAAAAAATAGCTTAGCGTTTATGGTAATTTACAATCATGGTTGTAAAGTTAGAAATTGGGTTTATTTAATTTTCTTTTCGTTTGCCCAAAGAATAATGTCTTTCTGGTTAGCTAATATTAATTGTGCCATTGAAGTTAAATCAATTTTATTGATGTCAAATGATTTGTGAACGGTGTAAAAGTAAATACCCAATTTTATTTTCTTGTCTTTTTTGTTTTTCCTAAAATGGGTTTTGAAATCAAGTCTTCCCTTCGGTGCAATCTTTTCAAGAATTGGAAATGCGATATTGCAATTTATACCACCAAAGTTATCGAACTTGTTATTATCGTAAACCAAAAGAGAAGGTAATCCATCACATGATTGATTTAGGAAGTAAACTGTGTCGGTGTTGTTGTTAAATATGGAAGCAGTTACTTCAAAACTGTGGTGCTTTTTGTCGTCATAGTTTACCTTTAAATCAAAAACAATATTCTGATTGGATTTATTCATCACTGTTTTACCTGTTCTGTTTGCGTAACACGAAAGTCCTAAAGTGAAGATAAATAAAGGTAAAAGCGATTTTATCATACCTGTTTATTTCTTGTAATAAAAACATATTTTAGCAGAAATTGGGTTATAAATTTGCCTTAAAATATTCGGTAATTTTGGTAAGTAAGTGAATTCTGTCTTTACCAATTACATTATGCAAATGCCCAGGGTAACAGAAATAATCTATCTGCTTATTTCTATCTACACATTTTTTTAAATACATTAATGAGTGTTGCCATACTACTACATCATCGCTTGTACCGTGTATCATTAGCAACTTGCCTTTCAAATTATCTACATAGTTTAATAAGTTGTTTTTCTTGTATCCATCGGGGTTTTCGGCTGGTGTATCCATATATCTTTCGGTATACATTATTTCATAATAACTCCAATCTATAACAGGTCCACCACATACACCTACTTTGTATTTGCCTGGTGTTCGGGTCATTAATGAGGTAGTCATAAAGCCGCCATAACTCCATCCATGTATGCCTAATCGGGCTGTATCAATATATTTAAGGCTTCGTAAATAATCGTTGCCTTTTAATTGGTCGGCTATTTCGGCAGTGCCTAATTGGCGATGTATAATTTTTTCGAAATCGAATCCTCTATTGCCGCTGCCTCTTCCATCAACTGTAAATACAATAAACCCTTCTTGGGCTAAATAATGAAACCATAAATCGGCGCCATTAAGCCATGTATTATTAATGAGCTGCACATGTGGTCCATTATATACATAAGTGATGCATGGATATTTTTTGGTGCTATCAAAATTAGCAGGGTAAATCATTCGAGCATACAATGGTGTTTTATCTTCGGCTTGAATGGTAAATATTTTTGTTTGCCCAAGTTTATAATTTTTTAATGGATTTTCGGCTAATAAAATATTGCTTCTTAATTTCCCTTTTTTATCATAAATAGATGAAATACGGGGAATGGTATTGCTACCAAAAATATCTACATAATCGCCCGAATATTCGTTTAAGCAAATGGTATGAAAGCCTGATTCGTGGCTTAATTGCTGCATTGTATTATAACCATTAATTTCAACAGCACATACTTGTTGGTCTAAAGGCGAAGTGGTGGTGGCGGTAAAAAATATTTTGCTTTTACCATAGCTTATTCCAGCTACATCAATTACATCCCAATTGCCTTTAGTAAGTGTTTTTATTTCATTGCCATTTGTATCGTATACATATAAATGATTATGTCCCGTACGTTGGCTTTGCCAAATAAATAAATTATTGCTACTAGGTAAAAACTGAATAGCTTCAGCTGGTTCAACCCATTTATTGTTTTGCTCTTCAATAATTGTTTTTGTAAAATTGCCTGTATTGGCATCGTATTCGTTAAGCCAAAGATGATCGGTTGTTCTATTTAATACTACCACATAAATTCTTTTTTCATCGTTGCTCCAAGCTATATTGGTAAGGTATTGGTCGTTAGGGCCATTTATATTTAACCAAATTGTTTTTTGATTAGATGGATTAAAAATTCCAATTTTTACTTCATGGCTTTTCATACCAGCCATTGGATATTTTATATCATGTTCTTTAGATGGGCGATTTTCTAAATCGAAAATAGGGTAGTTAGTTACCATGCTTTGATCCATTTTATAAAATGCTAATAAGCTTCCTTTTGGGCTCCAAAAAGTTCCTTTTTTAATGCCATATTCATTTCTATGAACGCTTTTACCATACACTAAATCGGCGCTACCATCGGTGCTTACATTTATTGTTTTTCCATCCAATGTTTTTACTACTAAATTATTATCAATAGTATAAGCAATATTGTTGGTAGATTTAGCAATATCAATGTTTTCGGCACTTTTATCAATTAATAAAGCCAACACAATTGAATCTTTACGCCAATCATATCTAATCAAAAAATTATTTTCATTTACAAACTGAAAATATTCGGGTGTGGCTTTTAAAATAATAGGAAACTTTTTTAAAGTATCCATTTTCTTTCTTCTAAAAGCATCATTAAATTTAGCTAAACTCCATGTAGTGGTAGATGGTTTTTTTTTGTAATCGTATTTATACAATTGTTCAATGCCATTTATTTTTCTGGTATAAATCAATGCCGAA
>JBEEMV010000287.1:0-5476 GCA_041192505.1 Bacteroidota bacterium | reverse complement strand
TTTTACATTTGAAAAACAATTACTAAAACAATTTTTAATTTTTTACGTTAACTTTACAGCATCAAATCAATTATATGAAATTAGTAAAAGCATTATCGTTAGTAGCATTTGCTGTGGTTGTGTTAGCATCTTGTTCGGGTTCGAAAGGTGGCAGCCGATGCCACGAATGTCCTAAATTTTCAAAATCAAATTCAATAGATAAAAATCAACCATCATGAAAAACAAATTAAGTGCTTTGTTTTTATTGGCAATTTTTGGTATGCTTATTTTTGCATCCTGCCATTCATCATCAGTATGGGGTCATAAAGATGCTGAAACACCAACAAAATTCAGATCGGATAAACGTTATATTCGCAAATAGTTCAATTAATTTTTAAAATTTAAAAGCCTTGAAATTTTAAATCATAGATAAAAAATAAGTGAAACAATTATCAAAATTAAAAGTGGGAGAGTTTGGTGTGGTGAGTCGTTTTACCGATGATACCGTTTCAACAAAATTAATGGAAATGGGCTGTTTGCCTGGCGAATTGGTTAGAGTGGTAAAAATTGCGCCACTCGGCGATCCAATGGCAATCGAGGTTTCGGGGTATGAATTAAGCTTACGCATGTTAGAAGCATCATGTGTGTGGGTACACGAAAATCCAGGACCAGAGTACGTTCGTTTAAATTAATTGTTTACACTTGCATTCCGTTTCAAAAAAATCTTTCAATTTTTTAGCCAAAAACTAATGGCATTTTAAATATTGGTTGTATTTTCGGAACTCTTTAAACCTACTTCAATTTTACCCGTGTCGAAAAAAATTACTACCAAAAAGCCGCCTAAACATATTGCCATTGCTGGAAATATTGGTGCAGGAAAAACTACTCTTACTAAATTATTAGCCAAAAATTTTGGTTGGACACCGCATTACGAAGATGTAGAAAACAATCCTTACCTGAATGATTTTTATGAAGACATGGTGCGTTGGAGTTTTAATCTTCAAATCTATTTTTTAAATAGCCGTTTTGGGCAAATTATTGATATTCATAAAGGCGATGAAACTGTTATCCAAGATCGTTCGATTTATGAAGATGCCTCTATTTTTGCACCAAACTTGCATGAAATGGGCTTAATGACCAGTCGTGATTTTCAAAATTATCAATCCCTTTTTAAAACATTACACTCGATGGTTGATCCACCCGATTTGATGATTTATTTAAAAGCATCAATTGGTACATTGGTAAATCAAATTGAAAAACGAGGCAGAGATTATGAAGATAATATTCGCTTAGATTATTTAAAACGATTGAATGAGCATTACGATAACTGGGCTAAGAATTATAAAATGGGCAAGTTGTTAATCATCAATGTAGATGATTTGAATTTTGCAGAAAAAAAAGAAGACTTAGGCAAAGTGGTAAACATGGTACGAGCTGAATTTAACGGTTTGTTTTAATTTTATTTTAGTGTAATGAAACTCCCAAGTTCATTTCAGCTTTTTATATCACAAACTCCTTTTTTAAGATTAATCTTTCCGTTTGCCATTGGCATTTTTTTACAACTTTATTTCGAATGGAATTCGGCATTAATACCTGCTGTTGCTTTATTGGCAATGGTTGTAGGTTATATTGCTTTTCAATTTTTATCATTAAAATTTATTTTTAAATGGTTTGAATGGAATGGTATTTTTTTACAATTGATATTATTTTTTGCAGGCATTATTGCTACACAATTTCAATTTATCAATCATCAATCTAATTTTTATGGAAAATATATTTCCAATAAAAATCAAATTATTAGCATCCGATTATTAGAAAATCCGATGGAGAAAGCTGGTAGCTACAAGGCTTTGGCAGATGTTGAGTTGGTTAATCATCAAGCTGTATTGGGCAAAACAATTGTATATTTTAATAAAAATAATTTTCAGCATCGGTTTGTTTATGGCGATGTATTATTAGTGCCTAATCATTTTACCGAAATAAAAAACTCGGGCAATCCTGGTTGTTTCAATTATAAATTTTCGTGTTTCATGCAAGATGTTACACATCAAATTTTTATAAAAGAAGCTGATTGCGAAAAAATAAATAATCGTCATAATCCTTTCTATAAAAGCCTTTGGCAAGTTCGTGATTCCATACTTTCTATCATCGAACAAAATGTAACATCGGATAAAGAACTGGGTGTAGCCCAAGCTTTGTTGATTGGTTATCGAGATAATTTAGATAAAGATTTACAACAAGTTTATTCTAACACGGGTATTGTACATGTGTTGGCAATTAGTGGAATGCATTTAGGATTAATATTTTGGATGCTAAATAAAGTATTGTTTTTTTTAGATAAAAAAAGAAAAACAAAATGGCTAAAAGCAATTTTTATTTTAACCATTATTTGGTTGTTTGCCTTGCTCACAGGTGCTTCGGGCTCGGTGATGAGAGCCGCTGTAATGTTTACATTTGTGCAGGCTGCATCATTAATGAAACGAAATCCATCGGTGTATAATTCGTTAGCAGCATCGGCATTTGCGATGTTGGTTTTTAATCCGTTCACTTTGGCTGATGTTGGTTTTCAACTTTCATACATTGCAGTAGTGGGTATTATTTCGCTTCAAAAATTTATTTATAATTGGTACTATTTTACCAATAAAATATTAAAAAAAATATGGAGCTTAATGGCTGTATCTATTGCTGCACAAGTATTAGCAGCTCCTATTTGTATGTTGTACTTTCATCAATTTCCTAATTATTTTTTGTTAGCAAATTTGATTGCCATTCCATTATCAACTGTAGTTTTATTTCAAATAATTGCGTTGGTGGTGGTTGCACCATGTTCAAATTTTTTGGCTTTTTATTTGGGTAAAATAATTTCGTTTACCACAATGCTGATGAATACTGGCGTTGAGTGGGTTGATAGTATGCCACATTCGGTTATCAATAATTTGCAATTTAATGCATGGCAAATAGTGTTGATGTACATTTTTATTATTGCATTTGTGTTTTGGTTGATTCAAAAAAATGCAAAGCATTTACAAATTTCGATGCTTGCTTTTTTAGTAATGCTTTGTTGGTTTGTATTGGATGAAATTAATGTACAACAGCAACGAAAAATAATTGTGTATGCCATTCCTAAAGGCAGTGCTATAGATTGTATTAGCGGAAACGATTTTGCAATTTTTCAAGATTCGATGGTAGCTACACACCATATCACACAAAATTTTCATCTTAAACCTGCTCGTGTTTTGCATCAAGCCATTTCATTGCAACCATCAATAATTAAAAAAATTGATGACCAAAATTTCATTGCTTTTAATCAACGAATTACCTATTTGCAAAACAAAATATTTTATAAAGAAGCGGATACTAAAATTGAAACGGATATTTTAATAGTGGCGCATAATTCTATCTATTCGGTAAATGATGTAATGAAAAAATACAAATTCAAACAACTTATTTTTGATTCATCAAACTCTAATTACAAAGTAAATAAATGGCTGAAAGAAGCATCAAATCTGCATCTTAATGCATTTAGTACAAATGAAAATGGGGCTTATATTGTAGCTTTATAAAAATTATTTATCTAAGCAAAGTAATATTTCCTTTCATAAATTTTGGCTCATTAAAATCGGTATATTCAATAGTATAAATGTAAGTACCTGTTGGTTGAGATACGTCATTATAGCGTCCATCCCAACCTTGTGATTGCAAATACAAATCAGGATGATAAACTATTTCGCCCCAGCGGTTAAAAATTTTGAACGACTTTAAGTGGGCGTTTTCACCAATAATTATCGGAAAAATATAATCATCAATACCATCATCATTAGGCGAAAAAGCATTAGGCATTAATAAATATCCATGGTTACAATCAATGGTTTTTAATTTTACAGTATCGGTAATTACGCAGATAGATTGATTGGAAATTTGAACCGAATAGATGCCCGATTGATTAGCAATTAAAGTTGAATCGGTTGTTAGGCTTGGATTCCATAAAAAAGTACAACCATAATTATGCGCATTAAATTTCATAAAAGTATCGTAGCAAATGGTAAATAATTTACCCAAATAAACGGGTGTTGGCATGGGTATTAAATTTACGGTAATACTATCCGTATCAGAACTGCATTGATTAGTAACTATAATTTTATAAACGCCAGATGCGGCTGTGTATTGGCTTGTATCAGGTGCTCCATTATTCCAACTAAATGAAATGGGCAAGCTACCTGATATAATTGGTTTTAATAAAACGGGGCTTTTGTAACATTCCGAAATTAAATGTTTTGCAAAATTTACAGTAGGCGATTTTAAAAATTTAATTTGAAATGTATCGGTATGCGAACCACAAAAATTAGAAGCCTTTAAGCTTACGGTATGATTGGCAGATAAAGTTATTCCTGCTGCAAACGAACCATTGCTCCATGCATATTGGATGGGTGTTGTACCCGATATGGTTGGAATTAAATTGTATGAAATTTTATCGCAAACGGATGTATCATTGCCAAATTTAAATAGCGGACTTTTATTAAATTGAATAGATGTAGTATCCCATACGCTGCCACATTCATTAAAAACACGAACAAAATAAACGCCCGAATTAGTAACCGTAAATTTATTTAACGAACTACTATCTTGCCATCTATAATTTAATGTAGCACTGCCTGTTACGGTTGGCAAAAGTTTGTATGATACTGAATCGCATAAATTTTTTCGTACCTCTAAATCTACTGTTGGCGATGTTTTAAATGTTAATCTTACCGTATCCCATGCGCTGCCGCATTCATTATAAGCCCTTACATAATATAATTTTGTAGTAGTAGCAGTAAAAGAATTTAACGCCGAACTATCCTGCCATTTATATTTAATAGTGGCACTACCCGTTACGGTTGGATTAATAGTATAATTATTTTGATTGCAAAATAATTGATTCAACCCTGCATCAATAGTAGGTTTTTTCTTGAATATAAGTGATACTGTATCCCATACGCTGCCACAATTATTATAAGCTCTTACATAAAATAATCCATTAGTGGTGGCATTATAATACGAATGAATAGTGCTATCCTGCCATTTAAAAGTAACAGGTGTGGCTGCAATACAATTGGGGATGATATGAAATGAATCGAGATTGCAGATTGTTTTATGAATACCTAAATCAACTGAAACAGGCGCTAAGCCAGAAGAAATTTTCATCGAATCTCTTTTTGAACCGCAACTATTTGATGCTTGACACCAAAATGTACCAAAAGTGGTAGCTAAATACGACGAAGCCGTTGAGTTATTTTGCCATAATAAATTAGGAGTGGGTTTGCCTGTAAATATTGTATTAATATTTACGTTAATGGCATTACACAAAAAAGAATCTTTAGGTAATTTAATAGTGGGTGGTATATTAACTGTAATCTTTACCGAATCGGTAATTGAGCAAACTTTATTAAAACTAATATCATCTATTGCAAAATCATTACCGCCTCCAGCAGTTGAACTATCATTGATGCAAATGGTA
>JBEEMV010000286.1:0-3987 GCA_041192505.1 Bacteroidota bacterium | reverse complement strand
TGCAAAATACTTAATTGAGCCGATGTATAATAAATAATTAATTGCTGAATGGGAAAACTGTAAACATAAATTCCATAAGAATAATCGCCACTTGAAGTTAGTTTTTGTAAAAATGAAATAGGTAAAAATGCTACCCAAATAGTTAAAATTGAAATAGCAAAAAATGAAATGATAGAGCAGTATTCTGTTTTAAAACTTACTATCCAAATTAAAAATATAGCCAACGCATAAAACCATTTTATTGCAAATTTATCTTTAAATATAAATAGCAAACTGCCCAACATAAAATATACATACAGGTTTACCATTCGGGTGCTTTCAATACCCAAAAGCTTTATGGTGGTAAGTTGTGGGTGTTGGTCTAAAAATATCATTGCTGCAATTATTAGTAAATGCAACAATAAATATTTCCATTTTGCTTGTAAAATTCCAATTATCGCAAACACAAAAATTGAAATATACATAACCCATTCGTAAGCCAATGTCCAGATAGAACCATTAACCGATGAAGAGTGAAAATAGGGCTCGGTAAAAACTTGGGGCAATGAAAATCTTAATTTAAAAACACTACAACTTATAAAATATTTCCAAGTATCTGCATGACTTAAATAGGCGATGCTTGAAAGTTTTGTAGCCAATAATCCAATTACAAATACAGATAATATAATACTGAAAAATAAGGCAGGGAAAATGCGTTTGCATCGTGCAATAAAAAAATCAATAGCATTATTTTTTGCCAATAAACTTTGTGTAATTAAATAGCCACTTATCACAAAAAAAATATTCAATACTAAAGTTCCAGTACCAAAAATTCCATTTAATTTTTCAAACCAATCATGGTTTACATTGCCCGTTAGCAGCGGATAGGCATGATTGATAACCACGGTTGAAGCACCTATCAATCGCAGTAAATCAAAATTATTTTTATGTTGCCTTATGTTAATCGTAGGATTAAATATTTGTATTTTTTCGGTACATACTTTCAATAGATTCTTTGCAACGTTCCATAATTATTTTACGTTTCATACTTAATTTTGGCGTTAATTCTCCACCATTAATACTCCATTCGGTGTGCAATAATCTAAATTTTTTAATCTGCTCTACATGATTAAAATTTTTATTCATTTCATCAATTATGCCTCTATATAATTTTTGAACTTCTTTGCTATTGGTAATATCGGTATCGCTAACAAATGAAATATTATTTGCCTTGCACCATTTTTTTAAATCGGCATAATTTGGAATAATTAATGCGCCTACAAATTTTTCGCCATCGCCTATAACCATTGCCTGCTCTACATAAATTGATTCTTTTAATTTATTTTCTAAAGCTGCTGGCGAAACATATTTACCGCCACTTGTTTTAAATAATTCTTTTTTTCTATCCGTAATTTTCAAAAATTTATTATCCACTAATTCGCCAATATCACCTGTATGAAAATAGCCATCAGCATCCATTACTTCGGCAGTTTTTTCGGGTTGCTTATAGTAACCCATCATAATATTATCGCCCTTTACAATTATTTCGCCATCGGCTGCAAATCGTAATTCAACACCACTTATTGCTGGCCCAACTGTTGTAAAACAAGCCCCATGAGGCTCTGGGCGATTTACAGCAATTACTGGCGATGTTTCGCTTAAGCCATATCCTTCTAAAACAGGAACACCAGCTGCTGTAAATATTCTTGCCAATCGTGGTTGTAATGCAGCACCACCCGATACTATAACTTTTACACTGCTGCCCAATGCTTCTCTCCATTTGCTAAATACTAATTTATCAGCCAATGATAATTGCAAATGATACCACCAACCATTTTTTCTATCATGCTCATAGGTTAATCCTAAATTAACAGCCCAATAAAATATTTTTTTCTTCAAACCCACTTGCTCTGCCCCTTTCGCCATTATCCTATCATATACTTTTTCTAACAAACGTGGCACAGTAGTAAATACCGATGGATGCACTTCTTTTAAATTATCACCAATGGTATCAATGCTTTCAGCATAATAAATACTTACACCTTCGGTCATTAAAAGATAGCTAACCATGCGTTCGAAAATATGACATAGCGGTAAAAAACTTAATGCTCTATCATTTTCATTTAGTGGCAATAATAAAATAGGAACACATGATTCAACATTTGCTAAAATATTTTTGTGGCTCAACATTACGCCTTTTGGCTTGCCCGTAGTGCCGCTTGTATAAATGATGGTAGCCAATTCATCAGCAGTAATTTTATTGCTGATAGCATCCATTTTTTCTTTTTGTTCGGCTGTTGGATTGATTAATAATGATTTCCAATTTTTAGCATTTGCTACTTCATTAAATGTAAAAACATCTTTTAATGAAGGCACATTAGGCTGTATACTTTTTACTTTTTGATATAATTTTTCATCGCTTACAAATGCATATACAATTTGCGAATCATTGAAAATAAATTGCATTTCCTCATCCGTAATTGTTGGATAAATGGGCACATTTACCACACCAATGCGCTGTGTAGCATTATCTAAAATATTCCATTCAGGTCGGTTATTGCTTATTAAAGCCACCTTTTGTTTTTCTTCGGGTGTGTTAAAATATTGTAATTCTAAATTAAAATGTAAGCCTGTTGCCAATTGTTCAATTTGGCTTACAACCTCGGCAGTGCTTAGTTTTTCCCACTTCCCATTAATCTTAGAAACTAAACTATCGGGCTGCGGATGATATTGTAATTGATGATTAATGATATCGAATAATCTGGTGTAACTCATGTGAAAAAGGTTTTGATAAAAGTAATAATAATTTTAAATATCATAAATGATTTTATATGGATAAATCAATAATTCATTGTTTTGCAACTACTTTTGTCCACAATTAATCACAATATTTTTCAATGAAGTTTTTTCAATTATTTTTCTTGTTGATTTGTTTAACATCAAAGTTGTTTGCACAAGAAAAACCAACTCAAATTAAAGCCGATACTGTGGTTTCAAAAACTACAGATAGATTTTTTATTCGTTCGTTTCCTATTGTATTTCTTCGCCCCGAAACAGGTTGGGGAGCAGGATTTGCTGGCACTACAAATTTTAATTTAAGCAAAAAAAATCAAGATAATAAAACACCTACATCACAAATTTCGTGGGTTACATCTTATACCGAAAAGAAACAATTTTTGGCTTTATTGCCGTTTAATTTATATTTTAAAAATAGAAAATATTATAGCGAAGGCGAATTGGATATCACCAATTTTTCATGGGAATATTGGGGCAATGGCAATAATACAAAAGATACTTCGGAAAGGTTTTACACTAATTACAAGCGTTTAATTTTTAATTTAATGACCAAAATTCATGGTCATTTTTATGGTGGATTAAAATTTGAAACAGATTATTTTCCGATGAAACAAATTGAAAAAGGTGGCTTGTTGGATACACATACAGATATTGCTGGTAGGAATGGTGGCTTGTATAAAGGCATTGGCGTTGAAGGATTGTTTGATACCCGTGATAATATTTATTCGGCTCAAAAAGGTTGGATGATTGATATAACGTATTTGTATTGGAATAAATTTTTATTTGGTGATGCAAATTTTCATCGTGTAAATTTTGATGCCATGAAATTTACCAAAATAAACAAGATTTATGTTATTGCAATTGATTTGAATTTGCAGATGAATAATGGCAAAGCTGTTCCGTTTACACAACTATCTGCATTAGGCGGTGGTACTATCATGAGAGGATTGTACGAAGGCAGATATAGAGATAAATTTTTAGCCAATATTTGTATTGAAAACAGGATTAAAGTTTACAAACGATTTGGCATTGTAGCTTTTGGAAATTTGGGCGAAATAAATCATTCAATTGATGATTTTACAAGCAATTATTTACGCTGGACTTTGGGCGGAGGCATTAGATATTTATTAAACTCGAAAGACAGAATTAATATTCGATTCGATTATGGCTTTGGCGCTCATACGCATGGAAGTTATCTTACAATTGGCGAAG
>JBEEMV010000285.1:0-10355 GCA_041192505.1 Bacteroidota bacterium | reverse complement strand
AATTAATTTTTATTCTTCTTTTATCTTTTGCTATCAGCAGTTGTGTAACACAAAAAAAATATACTACTGATTTAAATAATTGCAAAACCAAATCGGATTCGATTGCTGCTGCTTTGAAATTAAATTATAAAGAACGCAACAAACTACAAGCGTTTGTAGAAGAAGCCAACCTACATATTACAGCTTTATCAACTGATTCTATTACAACACATGATGCATTAGAAAAGCAAAATAAGCTGAATGCTGAATTACAATCAGCCAATGATTTATTGATGAAGCAAAAGAAAGAATTGTTAGAAAATTCATCTAATCGCAATCAGCAATTGAATGAAGAATTGCAAAAAAAGCAACAAGAATTAGAAGCTAAGCAAACTGAATTAGAAAACAAAGAATTGAGCATTAATGGGCTTAACAACGAATTAAAAGTAAGAATGCTGAAAGTAAAAGAATTGGAAAATATATTGAATAGTAAAGATTCGGCAGCCAATAATTTGAAGAAAAAAATTACCGCAGCATTAGAAGGCTATGATGAAAGCGAATTAAAAGTAGAACGCAAAAACGGAAAAGTGTATGTAAGTATGGCGGAAAAATTATTGTTTAAATCGGGCAGTGCTGATGTGGATGTGAAAGGAAAAGGCGCATTGAAAAAATTAGCCGAAGTGTTGAATAAAAATACGGATATAAATATTACTGTTGAAGGACATACAGATAATGCGCCATTGAGCCACGAAACTTATCCAAGAGATAATTGGGATTTAAGTGTGTTGCGTTCAACAACCATTGTAAAAGTATTAACAGATAATAAAGTGGAGGCCAAAAGAATAACGGCATCGGGGCATGGCGAATATTTTCCTGTGGCTGAAAACAGCACCAAAACTGGCAAAAGTTTAAACCGCCGTACCGAAATAATTTTAACGCCTAAATTAGATGAGTTGATTAAAGTGTTAGAGAATTAAGCTATTTGCGAATAATCATGCAGCTTTTGAATTAAATCTTTTAGCTCGAATGGTTTTGTTAAAAAATCATTCATGCCAGATTGAATACAACTATCTAAATCTTTTTCGCTAACATTTGCAGTAAGTGCAATAATGATAGTACTCGAATTCAAATTATCGACTTCAGTTCTTATTAATTTTGTTGCACCTTCTCCATTTAATACAGGCATTTGCATATCCATCAACACAATATCGTATTTGCTTTTTCTGGTTAATTCAACTGCTTGAGAGCCATCTTCACACACATCAATAATGGCAGAGGGTAGGTTGTTTAAAATTATTTTTTTAGTAATTACCAAATTCAATTTATTATCATCTACTATTAAAATATTCAAATTGGGTTTTATTTCCGAAATCAAACTTTTGTAATTAATAGATTGTGTAGATGTATTTAAACTAAACACTTTTTTAAACGGAATGGCAATTGAAAATGTAGAGCCTTCGCCTTCAACACTAATACAGTTGATGGTTCCTTCCAATAATTCAACTAATTGTTTGCTAATATTTAATCCTAAACCTGTTCCACCAAATTTTAATGAAATTAAATTATCAGCTTGATTGTAGCCTTCAAAAATTCTACTAATATTTTGTTTGGCTATACCAATACCAGTATCCTGTACTTCTATTTTTAATTCAAATTGATTGTCATCATTTGATTCATTATCAACAAAACAACGCAACTCAACAAAGCCAGTAGTTGTAAATTTTATTGCATTGCTTAATAAGTTTACTAAAATTTGTTTTAATCGTTGTGGATCGCCTTCGATAAATTTTGGTATTTTTTTATCCATCACTAATCGATAATCTATATTTTTTTGATGAGCATTATATTTACATAAATTAAACGAACTGGTTACAACATCAGTTAAATCAAACTCTACATGAACTAAATGTAATTTTCCTTCTTGTATTTTTGAGTAATCTAAAATATCATTTATTACGGTTAGTAAATGGCTCGACGATTTTTTTAGTGATGAAATTAATTCATTGTCTTCATCCGTATGCGATGTGTTTTGCAATAATTCTGATATACCTTTAATAGCATTCATGGGTGTTCTAAGTTCATGACTTACATTAGCAAAAAATCTATCTTTATATTTTTGAGCATCAACAATTTCTTGATGTGCATTTTGCAAATCATTATTTTGTTTACGTAAAGTTTCTTCTGTAATATCTCGAGCTTGTGCATATTCCATCGAAAGAAAAAGAATGTTTATCAGCAAACCCTCAAGCGATAATACATTAATTAATTTCATGTGGGTAGGGTTAAAATTTTCGTATTGCGAAAGCATAGGAAGAAAAAAATCATTGCATGTAGGTACCATAAATAATGCAATCAAACAAGGTAATGACCAATACACTGCTTTACGACCAGTACTAAATAAATAGGCAAAAAGTGGAACAAGCAATAGCCAACTTACCACAATTGGTGTTCGATGCCAAGTAACAATTGATGTAAAAAAAACTTCGATAAAACCAATCAGCAAAATAAAATTTAATGCATTTTGAGTAGATAGAATTTTCTTTCTTTCAAAATAAATAAGGGAAAGTAAAAATGTACCCGATGCAATGTTGATGGGAATTACAATTGATTCACCAGCATAATACCAAAAAAATGGATATATAAAACTGGTTACAGCAATAATGATGGCATATTTTACCAGCAGTTTTTGTTTATCGACATGGTTAGATAAGAATATCTTTTTAATGTCTATCATTAGTTTGAAATTTAGGATTAACAAAATTTCTACTGTGGTTTATGTTTGCAAGTGTAGGTAAGAAATGAGCGTAAATCAATACGTATTTAAACGTAATTTTTACCAAGCATAAGATAAATTAGTAATTTAGCGCCGCAATGAAAGTATTATTTACCAGCTACGATGGACTAACCGACCCTTTAGGGCAATCTCAAATTTTACCTTATTTATCAGGGCTTTCGGCCAAGGGAGCTGATATTCATATAATAAGTTTTGAAAAGCCCGAACGATTTGCCAAGTATCAAACTTTAATTGATGGCATTATCAAACAAAATAATTTAAAATGGACGCCATTAAGCTATACCAAGCGTCCGCCAGTGCTTTCAACCATTTATGATTTGTGGAAATTAAGAAATACGATTGCACAAATTGTAAAAACAAATGGTGTTGATATTATTCATAGCCGAACTTTAATTACCACTGTGGTTTGTCTTTGGGCAAAACAAAAATTTAATTTAAAATTAATTTTTGACATGAGGGGTTTTTGGGCTGATGAACGTGTAGAAGGAAAATTGTGGAATATTAAAAATCCACTTTTTAAATTTATTTATAATTATTTTAAAAAGAAAGAAGCGGCTTGCTTGCAGGCTGCATCGCATATTATATCATTAACCCATGCCGGTAAAAAAGAAGTATTAACGTGGGGTTTAGCAATAGATGAAAGTAAAATAACTGTAATTCCATGTTGTGTAGATGTTGATTTTTTCAATCCAAATAAAATTGAAAAATCGAATAGAAAATTGATTAGAGCAGAACTGAATATTGATGAAACTGATACCGTATTTATTTATACAGGTGGCATTGGTACATGGTATTGTTTAGATGAAATGATGCAATTTTTTAGAACGTATAACGAAAAAAATAGGGCATCGAAATTTGTAATACTAACTGCCGAACAACCACAATTAATTAAAGATTCGGCTATTAAAAATAAAGTTGATGAATCGTTGATTCGTGTACTCGAATCGCCCAGAAATAAAATGCCACAATACTTGGCAGCGGCTGATATTGCCCTGTTTTTTATTTTACCAAGTTATTCAAAAACAGCATCGTCGCCTACCAAACAAGGCGAAATGATGGCCATGCAATTACCCATTGTATGCAACGATAATGTGGGTGATACAGGTTTTGTGATTAGAACATATGATGCAGGCTGGGTAGTTAAAAATTTCAGTACAAATGAATTTGAAACAATAGCAACTTCATTGCTAAATAATCCTACTAAAAATGTAGCATTAATTAGAAATGGTGCTGAAGAGTTTTATGGATTACATCATGGCGTAGAAAAGTATTGGCATATTTATCAATCCATTTTTAATAATAATTTATAAAAAACATTCATCCCATTGTATAATTTTACTTTCTTGAAAAAATAAGAATTTTAATAAAAAAACATGCTTATGAAATATATAGATATTGATAGTTTAAATGATAGATTAAGTAGTATTCATGACGATTTTAATTCGAAGAAACCGTTTCGTTATACCATGTTCGAAAATTTTTTCAAAGCAGAAAAAGCAGAAGAAATTTTAGCCAATTACCCGAGTATTGAAAATGGAAAATGGGATGGGACAACTTATGTAGATCAAAAAAATAAATTTCAAAAAACTAAGTTTGAAAGCGATAGCACATTCGAACATGTGTTTACCGAATTAAATTCGCCCGAATTTTTACAATGGCTTGAAAAGGTTTGTAAAATAGACGGTTTAATTGGCGATGAAGAATTGTTTGGTGGCGGCTTACACCAATCTACAAATGGCGCTTTTTTAAATGTACATATCGATTATAATTTTCATCCTACTACAAAAAATCATCGCAGATTAAATGTGTTGGTATATATGAATAAAGATTGGAAAGATGAATACGAAGGACATATTGAATTGTGGGATTTAGCTGACAATAAAAAGAGTCAATTGGCAAAAGTTGCCCCAAATTTCAATCGTTGTGTGATATTCGAAACTAACGAAATTTCATTTCATGGTCATCCTAAACCATTGAATACGCCAGCGCATATCAACAGAAAATCTATTGCTACTTATTACTACACAACTACCCGACCAGCGCATGAAATATCGGGCGACCACAACACCATTTATGTAAATACAGAAGGTGTAGGCGGACAAATGAAAAGATTTACAGCAGGTGTAAAAGCATTTTTAGAACGAATAAATAAAAGATAAAAATTGCCAACTAAAATTTTATTTATTGCCGCTCATTACCCCAATCGTTCACCTGGTCAGCGATACAGGTTTGAGCAATACATAAATTATTTAAACAAAAATAATTTTGAATGCAAGCTGGCTTACATTATTAGTAAGCAAGATGATGTACTATTTTATGCATCAGGAAAAATTTTTATTAAGTTTTTTTTATTGATTAAATTTTTTTTAAGACGATTATGGCATGTATTGGAAGCCACACAATACGATGTAATTTATATTTTCAGAGAATCATTTTTTGTTGGTGGGCCTGTATTTGAAAGACTTTTTAAACTAACAGGTAAAAAAATAATTTTTGATTTTGATGATGCTATTTGGTTGCCAAATGTATCGGATGAAAATAAAAAATTTTTGTTTTTAAAAGCACCTAACAAAACTTCTTCTATTTGTAAAATGGCTGATGTGGTGGTTACGGGCAACGAATATTTATCTAACTATGCTAAGCAATTTAATAAAAATGTGGTTATCATTCCATCCACAATTGATATGAATTATTACCAACCAAAAGAAATTAAAAAACAAAAAAATGTAGTAACAATAGGTTGGTCGGGCAGTGCTACTACGGTTCAACATTTTAAAACATTGTTATTTGTATTTGAAAAATTGAAAGAAAAATATGCTGATAAAATTGAGTTTGTAGTTTACGGCGACCCAAATTACAGCAACGAAAAATTAAATATTAAAGGCATTAAATGGACACATGAAAGCGAAGTAGAAACCATTTATAATTTTGATATTGGGGTAATGCCATTACCCGATAATCAATGGACACAGGGTAAATGTGCCATGAAGGGATTGCAATATATGGCATTAAAAGTGGCTACTATTATGTCGCCAGTGGGTGTAAATAAAAAAGTAATTCAGCATGGTGTAAATGGATATTTAGCAAGCAGCGATGAGGAATGGATGGCTTGTTTAGAATTATTAATTAATGATACCATGCTTCGAGAAAAAATAGGAATGGCTGGTTATACAACTGTGGTAAACAATTATTCGGTAGAAGCCAACAAGAATAATTATACAGCTGCAATTAAGTTAGCTTTGCAACCATGAAACAAATTGTAATAATTGGTGGTGGCGCAGCAGGTATTTTTGCAGCCGTAAATGCTGCAAGATTAGGCAATGAAAATTGCAAAGTAATTGTGCTTGAAAAATCGAATCAACTGTTGAGCAAAGTAAAAATAAGTGGTGGTGGTAGATGCAATGTTACCCATCATTGTTTCGAGCCAAAAGAGTTGGTAAAAAATTATCCCCGAGGGAGTAAAGAATTATTAAGTGCATTTTATCATTTTAATCCTACCCATACAATCGAATGGTTTGAGAATCGTGGTATTGAAATTAAAACTGAAGTTGATGGAAGAATGTTTCCTATTTCAGATGATTCACAAACTATAATTGATTGCTTATTAGCTGAAGCAAAAAAATATGAAGTAGATATAAAAACATCATTCGAAATTGATGCAATTGAAATTGAAAATAATCAATTCATCATTAAAAATAAATACAAGAATATTATTGCCGATAAATTATTAATAGCCGCAGGTGGCAATGCATTGGGCAGTTTAACTAAAAAAATAAAAGAATGGAAACATACCATGCAATCTGCTATTCCATCGCTGTTTACATTTAATATTCCCAATCATCCTTTTAACGAATTATCGGGTATTGGGTTAGAAAAAGTAGAAATTACATTGCCCGAAATAAAACAAAAAATGCAAGGCGCATTTTTGTTTACGCATTGGGGCATAAGCGGTCCAGCGGTTTTAAAACTTTCGGCATTTGCAGCCAAAGAATTATTTGAAATGAAATATCAATTTAAAATATTGATAAATTTTGTTCCCGAATTATCTGCAAATGAAGTGAAAGAAATGATTTTAAAAGCCAAGCAAAATCAAGCCAAACAAAAAGTTTGTAGCAACCCATTATTCTTTTTACCCAAAAGATTATGGTTATTAATTTGTGAGCAAAGCAATATTGCAGCTACCATAAATTTTGCCGATTTGAATAAGAATCAAATTGAAAAATTGCATCAACTCATTATTTCATATCCGTTAGAAGCCAATGGCAAAGCCACTTTTAAAGATGAATTTGTAACCTGCGGCGGCATTACATTAAATGAAATAAATTTTAAAACAATGGAAAGCAAAATAATTCCTAACTTATTTTTTGCAGGCGAAATAATAGATGTAGATGGGATTACAGGTGGATTTAATTTTCAAAATGCTTGGACAACGGGAATAATTGCTGCTGAAAATATGGTAGCGTAAGCATCAACTTTAATTTATTGTATGGCGATTTTTAGTTTAAACCTGACAGGTTTTCGAAACCTGTCAGGTTTATGATACTTACTCTTTCACAAATTTCGCATTCATTATATTGCCTTTGGTATCGGTGGCTTTTAGGAAGTAAATGCCGCTTGGTAATGTTTCTACATTAATAGAGATGCTTCCTTCGTCAGCATGACCAACTACTGAAATGCCGTCATGGTGAGCTTGTCGAACCATCAGTATTCTACCCAATACATCCGTTACTTCAATTGTATTTACTAATAACTGATAACCAGTAACTAATAACTTCTCTCCACAAGGGTTCGGATAAATACTAAACCTTGAACTCTCAATTTCCTCAACACCACTAACCACAATGGTTCTACAATTTGATGTATCGCTGCAAAGGGTTAAACTATCTTTTACTAAAACTGCATAACTACCCGAATGATGCACCATAAATGTATCATCATTTGCATTTTGAATTAATTGATGTTGTGTGCAATCGTACCAATAAAAACTGCTGTGTTGTGCTTGAGCAATTAATGCATTACCGCTTTGAACAACAGATGTATCAGGTAATATCCCAAGTTTTAATGATAATGTAATTATGCTGTCGCATCCTTTATTATTTTTCATTGTATCTAAATATACCCCAGGATTTTGTAATGAATGATTATTGAATATTATCGGATTAGAGGAACACAAAAATTGATCTAATTTAGTAAAGGATGGATGATAACATAATTCAGTTAAAGCTACATTAGTATAAATGGGAGGATTAAAATCAAAATAAATAGCAGCCTGATTTTGAATAGAACCTAATGCCGTTGGTTTTACTTTAATTTTAAAAGATACAAAACCATGACTTACTGATTCATTGGTAGCACTATCAACCAAATTAATATTGGGGAAATTAAATACCGCTACATTACCAAATGTTTGTGTAAAAGGCTGAAAGCTGTAATTCAATACTTCTAATGTTGTAATATCCAAATCACTACTAAGCGTATCTTTTACAATAATATGCTGCGCTGTATCATTGCCTGTATTTTGAAATTGAATAGTATAAGTTATAGTTGAATCTTGAACATTTAATCTTCCCGATTTTTCATTTGGGTCAAATCCATTTCTAATTGGGAAACATAAATTCAATGTATCATTTTTCGTATCCGCATCAACAAAGTTATGTTCTACAATTAGTTTATAACAAACCGACTGACCAATTTGAGCTTGAGTATCAACTTGTGAATTAAAAATTATCCAACCATCAAAAGAACTAAAGTCCGTTATATTCCAAATCAATGAATCTGTTGAATTAATAGTTGGGGCGGTAGAGTAACTATTGCTATTTAAAAAATTCAAATTACCAACTTTGAACAATTTAATTTTACCACCTAAATTATTAGAACATGAATAACCAGAATTTAAAATTAATCCTGCATGTAATGCTGTAAATATTTTACCAGCTGGTCGATGCCTTGAAGTAATAATGTTTCGTGCTGAAATATCATCTTGTAAATTTTTGCATTGCATTCCAAAATTCATATTTGCATCAATTGAATCAGTTGCCGAAATAATGGAAGCATATACTTGTTGTGTAGGACAACTTAAATAAAAAGGAAGATTTGTTGTGTCAATTTTTATGTAAAAAGTATCAAATATGTTAATATCAAATGTATAGCTACCATCGGGTCGGCTAAAAGTTTGTTGTTCCAAATCACCATTATGCCAAAGCTCAACTTTAATATTCTTAAGCCCCATATCACTTGCATCATAAGAGCATGAAAGATCTCTATCTAAATAAACAGTTCCGCTTATATTCCAGTACATACTACACGAACTATTGTTAAACAATCCACAAATAGGATACAAATTATGATAATTTGTATATAACTGATTATTCCAGCCATAATTAGGTAAACAAGTTAAAGGATTATTATTACAAAGGAAACTTGCCACATTTTTCAAATCTGGTATGCAGTATAATTGATTATTATAACAATGTAACAGTTGAAGAGAGTCTGTTAATGGTGGCAAATTTTGAATTTGATTATCCTCACAATTTAAATATTTTAAATTAATTGGTAATGTTGGTAAACTTGCAAGTTGATTGTTGTAACAGCGCAAAGTTTGCAAGGAAGAAGGAAGCAAAGGCAAACTCGTAATTAGATTATTACCACATTGTAAAAAAAATAAATTAGGTGGTAAATTAGATAAATAAGATAATTGATTGTTAGCGCAAACCAAATATTGCAATGTTGATGGTAAAGTAGGTAAACTCTTTAGCTGATTATTAGAACAATCTAACGCCAGTAAAGAATGAAAATATTTTATGCCACTTAAATCTTTGATTAATTGTGTACTACAAACCAAATTTACAGTTGATGTTACCCAAATGTCTGAAGTATCCATTTGGTTCCCATTCATAACACTTGAGTTCATTAATGTTAAATAATTTGCAAAGTTCGTATCAGGAATTGTTACCCACTGCGCTTTTGCAGAAGTAAATAAAGTAATTGCTATAAAAAGTGTAAAGAGTTTTTTCATCCTCGGTGCTTTAGGTTTTTCAAATATAAAAGTTTTAGGCAAGATGATGAAATATTTTTTTTAGTAACCCCGTAGCTTTAGCTCGGGGCTTACCATTCAAACTCAACTGCTTTTGTGCTTTAGCACCCTAAAATATTTGAGATAACCTTGCCCATATGGGCTAAAGCCCCATAGTAGTGTTGGTAGTTTCATTTTGCCACCAGCTAAAGCAGGTGGTTACTATAATAAAAAGGTATTTGGATTAGTTAAGAAGCTTTAATTCTGTAAACAGCAAAGGCAGCACTTACGTACTGCCTTTGCTGTTTTAGGGTAATATATTTTGTATTTCTATTTGTTGTTTAGAAGCTTAATATTCTAAACTCTGTTCTACGGTTAGCTTGGTGTTCGGGTTCGGTACATGGTACGCCATCTACACAACGATTTACAGGTACTGTTTCGCCATAGCCTTTCGCTACCAAACTCTTCGCATCTACGCCTCGGCTTATTAAATAGTTTACTGCACTTTGTGCTCGGCGTTGGCTTAGTTTTAAGTTGTAATCGTCTGGTGCTCGGCAATCGGTATGGCTG
>JBEEMV010000284.1:0-3495 GCA_041192505.1 Bacteroidota bacterium | reverse complement strand
CAGCGAAATGATTGGTACCGAACATTTACTATTATCTATTTTAAAAAACAAAGATAATATTGCTACTCAATTACTAAATAATTATGATGTAGATTATGAATTATTTAATGCTGAATTAAATTTAACAAATTCGGCTGGCAATACGCAACAAGATATTAGAAGCGATATTGGAAACGATGGCAATGAAGATGATGATTTTGATGAAGAACGCAAACAAGGTGGCGCTGGCGCTGGTTCGGCTGCTAAAAAAACACCCGGTAATACAAAATCGAAAACACCAGTATTAGATAATTTTGGTAGAGATATTACAAAGCTTGCCGAAGAAGATAAGCTTGACCCTATTGTAGGCAGAGAAAAAGAAATTGAACGGGTATCGCAAATTTTATCACGTAGAAAGAAAAATAACCCAGTATTAATTGGCGAACCTGGTGTAGGTAAAACCGCTATTGTAGAAGGTTTGGCAAGATTAATTGTACATCGTAAAGTAAGTAGAGTATTATTCAACAAACGAATTGTGATGTTGGATTTAGCATCATTAGTGGCTGGCACAAAATATCGTGGGCAATTTGAAGAACGCATAAAAGCCATCATGAATGAATTGGAAAAAAACAAAGATGTAATTTTGTTTATTGATGAAATTCATACCATAGTAGGTGCAGGCGGTGCAAGCGGTTCGTTAGATGCAAGTAATATTTTTAAGCCTGCTTTAGCTCGTGGCGAATTGCAATGCATTGGGGCTTCAACTTTAGATGAATATCGCCAATACATTGAAAAAGATGGCGCTTTGGATAGAAGATTTCAAAAAGTAATTGTTGATCCACCTTCGGCCGAAGAAACTATTGAAATATTGAATAACATTAAAGAAACGTATGAAGAATATCATAACGTAACTTATAATGATGACGCCATTAAAGCTTGTGTAAACATGAGCGTAAGATATATTACAGATAGATTATTGCCTGATAAAGCCATTGATGTATTAGACGAAGTAGGCGCTAGGGTTCATTTAAAAAATATTCATGTTCCGGTAGCAGTATTAGAATTAGAAAAAGGAATTGAAAAAATTAAGGAAGAAAAAAATGTAGTTGTAAAAAGCCAACAATACGAAAAGGCTGCACAATTACGTGATACCGAACGCCAATTAGAAGAGCAATTAGAAGCCGCAAGAAAGAAATGGGAAGAAGAAAGTAAAAGCATGCGCTACCCTATTACAGATGAAGATATTGCCGAAGTAATAGCCATGAGTACAGGCATACCTGTAAAACGAATTGCACAAAAAGAAAGCGATAAATTATTGCAAATGAAAGCAGATTTGCAAAAAGAAGTAATTGGGCAAGATGAAGCTGTGATGAAAATTGTAAAAGCAATTCAACGAAACAGAGTGGGCTTAAAAGATCCTAAAAAGCCGATTGGTACTTTTATGTTCTTAGGACCAACAGGCGTAGGTAAAACAGAATTGGCAAAAGCATTAGCTCGTTATATGTTTGATACCGAAGATGCATTAATAAGAATTGACATGAGCGAATACATGGAAAAATTTTCTGTAAGCCGCTTAGTTGGTGCTCCTCCAGGATATGTAGGCTATGAAGAAGGTGGACAATTAACAGAAAAAGTGCGCCGTAAACCCTATTCAATTATATTGTTAGATGAAGTTGAAAAAGCACATCCAGATATTTTTAATGTAATGCTTCAAGTGTTTGATGATGGGCAATTAACCGATGGCTTAGGCAGAAAAGTTGATTTTAAAAATAGTATTATCATCATGACATCAAATATTGGTGTAAGACAATTAAAAGATTTTGGAACTGGTGTAGGCTTTAGCACAGGCACACGAGAAGCCAGAAAAGAAGAAGATCAAAAAATGGTAATTGAAAAATCGTTAAAGAAATCTTTTTCGCCCGAATTTTTGAATCGTGTAGATGAAATGATTGTATTCAACTCATTAGGCAAAGCAGAAATTCATAGCATTATTGATATTGCTTTGGCAAGTTTATTAAAACGTATTCATAGTTTGAAATTAGAAATGGAAATAACCGAAACCGCTAAAGACTTTTTAAGCGAAAAAGGTTACGACCCTGAATATGGCGCCAGACCATTACATCGTGCTATTCAAAAATGGTTAGAGGATCCATTGGCTGAAGAATTACTTTCATTAAATGCAAAAGAAGGCGATACTTTATTAGTAAGCCGCAATGATGGTGAAGATAAATTATCAATTGCGCTTAAAGGTAAAGACACTAAAAAGCCGAAGAAAGAATCAAATTAATTTTGATTATAAAAATCGATAGTAAACGACGAATCAGAAATGGTTCGTCGTTTTTTTTTATTTTAAAAATGTAATCACATGTGTTTTATAAAATTTAAGTTTAACATTTCTAAGCTATATTACTTATAAAGTTGTTCACAGATGTTACCATTTTACGATGAACAGCGTAGGTTATATCAATCAATTTCATTCTATATTTGACAAGTATAAAATGAAATCAACCACAAAAGCTTTGATGCTTATGTTGTTGCTCCTGATAAACTTGCAAAGCAAGGCGCAGGGCACCATACAGTTAAAAAGTGAAAATATTTTTCAGAAAAATGGATTCGGCAATGTGCATGTAAATGCCATAGCACAGGATAGGTTTGGCTACATTTGGTTGGGCACCAGCGAAGGATTATACAAATTTGATGGTTACAATTTAGCAGCTAAGCAGCTTAATTTAGATGGAAAGATTTTTTTGAATAAAAACATCAGCAATTTATTTATTGATTCAAAACAAAACTTGTGGATACTAAATAGCGAAACAGGATTGTTGCGTTATAATATATTAAATTATAAAACAGATAATTTTTCATCAGATAGAAAAAATCAAAACTCATTACGAAATAATCATGTGGTACAAATGGTGGAAGACAATATGGGAAACTATTGGATAGCCACCACCGATGGATTAGATAAACTTGACATAAAAATAAATGACAAAGGTGAAGAAACGTATCGATTCACACATTTCATTAGTTCATTCGAAAACTCAATTCCATCTAACAACGTAAAATGTTTATTGGTAGATAATAATTTTATTTGGATTGGTACCGAAGATGGATTATGCAAAATTGAAACCAGAACGGGCAATATTGAACAACATGAAGAGATTAATTTTAATAATCAAAAACGAAGCTCAATTGCTACCATTTCGGTAAACAAACAAACACACGATATTTGGATTGGAACTATAGATAATGGCGTTTGGGTATTAGGTAAAAACGTATTGGGGCAAATGCTGTTTACTGAATTTATCAAACCTACTATGTATAATAGTAAAGAATTAAACACTATTTTATTTGATAATAATTTTAATATTTGGCTGGGTGTAAATGGTGGCAATGTGGTGAAATTTAACATGAAAACTCAAAGTTCGGAAGAGGTTGATTTACAAACAGCTGGTGGTCAAAAAGTAAATTTAATGTTTCGTGATGCATCGGGTGTAATATGGATGGCGCATGAAA
>JBEEMV010000283.1:0-7349 GCA_041192505.1 Bacteroidota bacterium | reverse complement strand
GGATTTAAGCCCAACACAGCTATTTTTGGCGATTCGATTGCAAAATCTTTTTTTAATGATTGTGCCAACATTTCAATTTTGCGTTGCACTTTTTCAACAGTTAAATTAGCACTAATTTCTGAAACAGGAATATGTACAGTAGCTAATCCAACTCGTAAATCATCGCTTACCATCATCATTAATGAATCGCCGCCACCAAATAATTTTGCCAAATAATCTGTATGACCATTGTATGGAAAATCATTACTCTTCACATTTTTTTTACTGATAGGTGCTGTTACTAAAGCATCAATTTTTTTATCTCCTAAATCTTTGCAAGCAGCTTCAAATGATTTGATAGCGTATTTTCCTGTAACGGGCAATTCTTTGCCTGGGTCTATTTGTACATCTTCATTCCAAACCTCAATTACATTTATTTGCTTTGCAATTACTTTATCAATAGATGCAATTACGGCAAAGTTAAAACCATCCATGTGTAAATGTTTGCGCCACCAAGCCAATGATTTTTGCGAAGCATAAATTACTGGCGTACATAAATTAAGCATGGCTGGGTCGGCAAAAGTTTTTAAAATTACTTCGGGTCCAATGCCATTTAAATCGCCTATTGAAATTCCTATTTTAATCAAGGTAAATAAAATTTAAAATTGTGTTTTGTAAAAATACTATTTCTGAAATTGTTCTTTCAACAAAGTTTTAATGGTAATCATCAACTTAGCTGTAGCAGTTGGGTCGGTGCCATCATAAATGCCACGTACGTTTTTGTTTTTATCAATTAAAATAAATCCGCCGCTATGTATTAATCCGCCATCGGCAGTACTATCAGCATGGGCAGATGAATAATATGAATGTTCGGCAATATTATAAATACTGTCTTCGTTGCCCGTTACAAAATGCCATTTAGTTGTTTCAACGCCCAATAACAAAGCATGTTGTTTTAATTGTTTTACACTATCGTGTTGTGGGTCGATGGTATGCGAAAGAAAAAACACATTCGGTTCATCTTTAAATTCGTTGTAAAGGCGTTTCATTTGCTTTGTCATTTTTGGGCAAATAGTACCACAGTTTAAAAAGAAAAAATCGGCTACATAAATTTTATTTTCAAATGTTTTGTTGGTTATTATAGTACTATCCTGATCAACAAACGAAAATGGTTTTATGGTTGGATATTCTGTTCCATTTTTTGTTTCAATAGGTGCACCCAATATTGGTATTTGGCTTTGTTGATTTTGGCAAGAAAAAAATATAGCAGCTACAATCGGAATGAATAAAAATCTAAATTTCATGATGCAAAGTTATAGCATTTACGGTTTTAAAACCTGCAAGCCATTAAATAAAATTGAATAGTTTAAAATAAAAAGCACAATACTAAATTCAAATTGAATTAGGCATTGTGCTTTATTAAATTATTTATATTTATTATGGTTTTTCTAAATGAAAACCCTCTAAAAATTTAGTTGTAAAATTACCTTTTCTAAAATCTTCATTCTTCATTAATTGCTGATGAAATGGAATAGTAGTATGCACACCTTCAACCACAAATTCACTTAATGCACGTTCCATTGTATTAATGGCCTCTTCACGAGTTTGAGCCACCACAATCAGTTTAGCAATCATCGAATCATAATAAGGCGGAATCATATAACCGCCATAAACGTGTGAATCTACACGAACACCATGTCCGCCAGGTTGATGGTAAACAGTTATTCTGCCTGGTGATGGACGAAAATCATTGAACACATCTTCCGCATTAATCCTACATTCAATTGCATGCATTAATGGTACATAATTTCTACCACTAATAGGCACACCAGCAGCAATTTTTATTTGCTCTTTTATTAAATCAAAATTGATCACTTCTTCGGTTACGCAATGCTCTACCTGAATACGAGTATTCATTTCCATAAAGTAAAAATTGCGATGCTTATCTACCAAAAACTCAATAGTACCAACACTTTCGTAACTAATTGCGGCAGCAGCTTTACAAGCAGCTTCGCCCATTTTTTCTCTTAATTCTGGTGTCATAAATGGCGAAGGACTTTCTTCTACCAATTTTTGATGACGGCGTTGAATAGAACAATCCCGTTCGCCCATGTGGCACACTGTACCAAATTGGTCGCCAGCAATTTGAATTTCAATGTGTCGTGGTTCTTCAATATATTTTTCGATATACACACCACTGTTGCCAAATGCAGCACCAGCTTCGGTTTGAGCAGCAGTAATTTGTTTTTCAAATTCATCTTCTTTCCACACAATACGCATACCCTTGCCACCACCGCCTGCTGTGGCTTTAATGATGATTGGATAGCCTACTAAAACAGCTTCTTTTTTTCCAGCTTCTACACTTTCAACCAAGCCACCACTGCCCGGTATGCAAGGCACACCAGCTTTTATCATCGTATCTTTAGCAGTGATTTTATCACCCATTTTACGAATCATTTCGGGTGTTGGTCCTATAAATTTGATGCCATATTGAGCACAGATTTCAGAAAACTTTGCGTTCTCTGCCAAGAAACCATAACCCGGATGAATAGCATCCGCATTAGTAATTTCAGCTGCCGCCATAATCTGAGGAATGTTCAAATACGAATCTTTGCCAGCAGGTTTGCCAATGCAAACGGCTTCGTCAGCAAAGCGAACATGCAAACTTTCTTTATCGGCAGTGCTATAAACAGCCACTGTTTTAATACCCATTTCTTTACAAGTTCGAATAATTCGAAGGGCTATTTCGCCACGATTGGCAATTAATATTTTTTTAAACATTTTTAATAATATGCTAATGTGCTAATGTGCTGATATGCTAATGATAAAAGCCATTGCGGTTAAAAAATTAGAAAACTTAAAAGATAACTAATTGGATTTTTCTTTTTGATGTATATAAAATGCTGTTTAATAATCTTTGAATTTCAACTAATCTGCTTGATAATTCATCGCAACTGGGATAATCTTTTGCATAAGTGCAAAGCGTTAACCAGTATTGAGTTTCATCAGCTTCTTTAGCTGCAATTTTTATTTTGTGAATAAAATCAGCTCTGCTTTCAGCGTTCTGCGCTTCCATTGAGTTTGCTCCGATTGATGTGGCTGAACGAAAAAGTTGTTTGCTAATGATGTATTTTTTTGCTGCATCTAAAGTTTCACAATAATTAATTGTGGCTAACGAAAAATCTATTGAATGCTTGAGTATTGGATTTTTTTTCAATCAATTCTTTTTGCATGAAAATTGTATTTAATTAGCAAAATAGCACATTAGCATATCAGCACATTTCGAATCAAATTACTCAACTATAAAAAGCGGTTGATCAAATTCAACTGGCGAAGCATCATCTGCTACAACCTTTACAATAGTACCATCCATTTCGCATTCAATTTCGTTGAATAATTTCATGGCTTCGATAATGCAAATTACTTGTCCTTTTTTCACCTTATCGCCTGGTTTTACAAAGGCTTCTTTATCAGGGCCAGCGCTACGATAGAACGTACCCACCATTGGTGCTTTAATCACTGTACCTTTATCAGCTACAGGTGCAGCAGCCACAGGTGCTGGTGCAGCAGCTACTTGCGGAGCAGCCACAGGTGCAGCTTGCATAGCCACAGGCGCACTCATAGTAGTAACTATGGTTTCTCTTTCTTTAGTTTTTAAATTAATTTTAAAATCATTTCTTTCAATACCTAATTCACCTAGATTAGATTTATCGAAAATTTTAATTAGCTCTTGAATTTCTTTAATGTCCATGTTAGATTTTTTTTGAAATTTGATTTGCGAATATACAATTTTGAAATTATAAGTTACAAATTTTGGGTTTAAAATTACTTGCTGAAATGACAATGCCCACTTCGCTTCTGTTGCATTTCTATATCATTCCTTCATCTTTAAAACTGTACCAGCCTGTGTTGGCTACAATTAAATGGTCTATTACATCAATATCAAGCAGTTTGCCAGCGGCTACTAATTTTTTGGTTAATTGAATATCGGCTTCGCTGGGTTTTAAATTTCCGCTTGGATGATTATGGCATAAAATAATACCTACAGCGCCAGCATCTAATGCTTTTTTGAAAATAATTTTAGCATCGGCTACAGTGCCCGAAACACCGCCAACACTAATGCCTTCGGTTTTTAATAATTTATTAGCTCGGTTAAGATGCAATAAATAAAACTGCTCAATTACTTCATCAGCTAAAATAGGTTGTAGAATATCGGCTGCATCTTTCGATGTTTTTATCAATGGTTTTTCGTCCATGTTTTCGGGCTTTCTTCGTCTGCCTAATTCTAAAGCCGCAGCAATAGTTATGGCTTTTGCTTCGCCAATACCTTTTAGTTTTTGCAAATCATCAATACTGCATCGAGCCAAATCATTCAAATTATTATTTACCCGTTGTAATAATATTTTACAAAGTTCAACAGCCGAATGTTCACGAGAACCACTACCAATTAATATAGCCAGCAATTCAGCATCAGATAAGGCTTGCTTGCCTTTTAGCACCATTTTTTCTCTGGGTCTATCCTCTTCTGCCCATTGAGTGATAGGAATTTTTGATTCGTAATTCATGTTAAAGAATAGGAATTTTTATTTCATAAGATTTGTGTTTCAGATTTTTCAAAAATGGCTTACGCATCCAAGGGTTCATCATTTTTAATAATTTATAATTGCTACCATTATCAATGGCAAACTGCGCCAAATCTGTAATTGATTCGGATGTAGTAATGGTTCTATATTGATAAGCAGGATAATAATCAAAATGGTCTAAATCAAAGCCATAGCGCTTTGGATGGCTATAAATTTCTTTAATTGCTAATATTCTAAAAACATATCGCATCGTTTCTTCGGGCAATAATAAATCGTAATAATTTTTTTGATGCTGTGCATTCATAAACCCAGCACAACCTGCTGTGCCACAGTTGTAGCCTGCCGCAGCCAATGTCCAACTGCCCAATTCATTTTTCGATTTTGTTAAGTATACACAAGCAGCTTCGGTGGCAGCTTCTACATTATATCGTTCATCAATTTCATCATTTATTTCCAAACTATATTGCTTACCAGTTTCGGGCATAAACTGCCAAAAACCTGCTGCACCAGCCCTTGAAACTACTTGCTGCAAAGCACTTTCGGCCATACATAAATATTTAAAATCATCAGGCACATTATTTTTTCTTAAAATAGATTCGATAACAGGAAACCAACGCATGGTTTGTTTCATATTTAATAAAGATGAACCTTGCAAATAGGTATTGATGATTAATTCTCTATCAAATCGCTCACGAATATCGGGCAATTGCAAAGGCACATCTTCACCACAAAAATCGGCTTGTTTAGGAAACACTGGCGGATGAATACGAATGGAATAAACCGAATCGGTAGGCTCAGTTGAGGGCGTAAAAATGGCTACGGCTGGGCGTTTGATAAATGCAAACAAACTTGTAACTACAAACACCAATAGAATGGAAACGATACCAAAAAATATTTTTTTAGGAATAACGATGGAAGACGATTTCATGATAAATTAAAATTGAGATGAAATAAAAGATACGATAAAAGTAAAAGTTAGTTTCAAATAATAAAAAATTAATTCATTTAAAACCAACCCAAAATCAGAAATAGTAAATTAATTTCGCCGCACAATTTTTTCAAAACAAAACTAATTATGACACAAATAAAATTTGGAACAGATGGTTGGAGAGCAATCATAGCCGATGATTTTACGGTAGCTAATGTAGCCCGTGTAAGTGTTGCTACGGCGCAATGGTTATTAAATCGTACACCCAATCCAAGTGTTGTAATTGGTCATGATTGTAGATTTGGTGGTCAATTATTTGTTGAAACTGCTACCAAAGTTTTTTGTAGTATGGGCGTAAAAGTATTAACCCATAAGGGTTTTGTAACTACACCCATGGTATCATTAGCTACAGTTGAAATGAAAGCTACGGCAGGTGTGGTAATTACAGCAAGCCATAATCCACCAACTTATAATGGCTATAAATTAAAAGATGGTTTTGGTGGCCCAGCCGCTCCAACAGAAATTGCAAAGGTTGAAGCCATGATTCCTGCACAAGCTAATGTACCCAATATTTCATTAACCGAAATGGAAAAAAATGGTTTGTTAGAATATATTGATATGGAATTGATGTATGTAAATCATGTAAATAAAACATTTGATTTAAAAGCCATTGCCGAAAAAAATGTGTTGGCGTATGATGCCATGTATGGCGCAGGGCAACAAATTTTACCACGGCTATTACCCAATGCACAATTGATGCATTGCACTACCAATCCAGGTTTTATGGGGCAAGCGCCAGAACCATTAGAACGAAATACTTTAGAATTTCAACAATTTATAAAAACCAATAAAGGAAAAATTTCGGCAGGTTTAGTTACCGATGGAGATGCAGATAGAATTGCGATGTATGATGAAAATGGTAACTTTTTAGATGCTCATCACATTTTATTATTATTGATTTATTATGCTTCACAATTTAAAGGCATGAGTGGTAAAGTGGTCGTAGCTTTTTCGGCTTCAGATAAAATAAAAAAGATGTGTACTATCTATGGCATACCACATCAGGTTACTAAAATTGGTTTTAAATATATTGCCGAAATAATGATGACGGATGATGTGTTGGTAGGTGGCGAAGAAAGCGGTGGTATTGCTGTTAAAGGTCATATACCCGAACGTGATGGAATTTGGGATGGCTTATTATTGTTAGATTTAATGACTAAAACTGGCAAAACATTAACGCAATTAGTGGAAGATGTGTACAGTGTTGTAGGCAAATTTGTGTTCGAGCGAAATGATTTGCATTTAGAAGAATCTTTAAAACAGCAAATTATTGCCAACTGCAAAGCAGGTAAATACACTTCATTCGGAAAATATAAAGTAGAACGATTAGAAGATATTGATGGCTATAAATATCACATGGCCGATGAGTGTTGGGTAATGATTCGTCCAAGCGGCACAGAGCCACTATTGCGCATTTACGCCGAAGCACCTACCAAAGAAATGGTGTTGGATATTTTATCTGAAACAAAAAAATTATTGTTGGGTTAATTAAATTTTCGAATAGAATCGGCTAAAGTCATAACGTCAATTTTTTCGATTGGATGCTGAAAATTAGCAAACAATTCAAATTCGGCATTTTTAATTTGATGAGCAATATCAGTAGTTTCAGCTATCGAAACCATGTTATCATTTTCGCCAACAGTTAATTTTACTGCACAATTTATTTTAGATAAAATTGTACTATTAAACAATGGTTCATTGCCTAAATGAATCATCATTTCGGCTGTTTTTTGCAATACATTTTTCCAATCATCTACATGTCGGGTTTTTAGTTCTTCAGCAAAATGTGGAATTTTTAT
>JBEEMV010000282.1:0-4468 GCA_041192505.1 Bacteroidota bacterium | reverse complement strand
AGTAAGTCAGGAGACCTGCCTACATGCAACTATTTTAAGTGCTTCGGGAAAAAGCAGATTGAAATTATGAAGGCAAACTATCCTTTATTTTTTTGAGTACAATTTTCTGTAAGCATTTTTTTAATGAAATAAAAAATGTTGCGAATAGCTTATCTAATATTGATTGTATCCATTGCCATGTTGGCAAGCAATCGGCTATTTGCTCAATCTAATTTTAACGATTCTGTTTTTAAATTAAAGCAAGTAAATATTGTATCAAACCGTGGAAACATTTTTTCAGCTGGTTCGAAAATAAATGTAGTTGATAGCGTTCAATTCAATTCACATAGTCATCAAAGTATTGCCGATTTACTAACCGATGAAAGTTCGCTTTTTATTAAATCGTATGGGTTAGGCTCGTTGGCTACCAGTTCTTTTAGAGGTGGCAGCGCTAATCATACAGCTATACTTTGGAATGGATTTAATATCAGCAGCCCTATGAATGGGCAATTAGATTTATCATTAGTGCCTGTAAATTTAGCCGATGAAATATCGATACAATATGGTGGCAGTAGTGCTTTGTGGGGTAGTGGTGCTGTAAGCGGCACTATTCATATAAACAATACTGCAAAATTTAATCAAGGGTTTTCGGGTAGTATAAATTTATCGGGTGGTAGTTTTGCAGCCTATCATCAGCAAGCATCTTTTACATACAGTAAAAAAAGATTTGTATCTGTTATTAAATTATTTAACGCATCAGCAAAAAATAATTTTGAATACAATAATATATTCTCTGCCGATAATAGTAAGATTATACAAACCAATGCCGAGTTAAAAAACAAAGGTATTTTATCTGAAAACTATTTTTTAATTAATGATAAACAGCGCATTAATTTATTGTGTTGGTATCAACATACGGATAGAAACATTCCGCCAACAATGCTGCAAGCAAGCAATAATTCGGCACAAATAGATAAGCATTATAGAATTACTTCGGAATGGAAATATGATAAAAACCGAACTACTAATTTTGTAAGAGCTGCCTATTTTAACGAAGCCTTAATCTATAAAGATAGAACCTATAACTATGCCGATTCGAGCCGCTGGCAAACATTTATAGCTGAGGCCGAATCGAAAATAAAACTAAATCATCAGCATTTAATTAATGTAGGTATTAATACTACTTATGTGGCTGCATTGGCTTCTACAGGTTATACAGCTATTAAAAACAATAATAGATTGGCTGCTTTTGCTTCTTATTTATATGCTACTAAAAATGATAAACTAAAAATAAACATTTCATTTCGTGAAGAATTAGCCAACCATAAAATAGTACCGTTTACTTATACTTTAGGTGGCGATTATGAACTTAAAAAATGGTTAAGTTGTAAAGGCAATATTTCAAAAGTGTATCGCATACCTACCATGAATGATTTGTATTGGCATCTAGGCGGAAACCCCGATTTGATTGCTGAAAGCGGCTTTTCGGAAGAAATAGGATTGAAGATAATGGCGAAACATAAACGATTTGCATTCACTACCGAGCCAACCATTTTTACCAAACAAATAAATAATTGGATTATTTGGTTGCCCGGCATTAGCTATTGGACACCTCAAAATTTAATGAATGTATGGAGTAGGGGAATGGAAACAAATTCAACATTAGTTATTCCTATTCAAAAAATAAAACTCAGTTTTTCGGCACTTACTAATTATGTAATATCTACCAATCAAACGGCTAAAAGCCTTAATGATGCGGCAGTTGATAAGCAATTAATTTATGTGCCGATGTATAGCGGCAATGCAAAAATGAAATTGGATTATAAAAATGTTTCTGTTTTTTATCGGCATAATTATACAGGCTATCGTTATACAAGCACCGATAATACACAATACTTAAAGCCTTACCAATTGGGTGCTATATACTGTTCGTATAAAATTAATTTCAATAAAATGTCGGCTGATGTTTTTATTCAAGTTAATAATATTTGGAATGAAAGCTACCAAGCCATTTTAAATAGAGCCATGCCAGCAAGAAATTTTACTACTGGAATTTCTTTTCAATTCAATCAAACAAATAAATATAAATAATAAAATCAAACAAAAACAATGAAACAACAATTACAAAAAGTGTTTTTAGTAGCTGCTTTAGTGGCAGTTTCTTTAGTAGCTGCCAAAGCTCAAACGGTATCAACATTCGAAACCTTAACTATTCCTACCGATTCATTTTGGAATGGTATGGCAGCACAACAGGATGATACTACATTTACAAGCGGAAATATTATGTGTCCCACAACTTATAACCATAGCTTTAGTTATTGGGCAGCTGGTTGGGCTATTAGTAGTAAAAAAGATAGCACTACGGTAGGGTTTACAAACTTATACGCAGCCATGCCAGCTACGGGTTATAATAGCTCTTCAAATTATATTGTAGGTTCGTTTGATGTATTTGGTGGTAAAAATGTAACTATGAAATTAACGGGTGTAGCATTGGGCAAAGCCGTTAAAGGCTTTTATGTAACCAATGGTACATTTGCTACTATGAGTATGCGCCACGGCGATTTATATGCTAAAAAATTTGGCGATACTACTGGCACACATTCGGGCTTAGCGCAAGGCTCACAACCCGATTGGTTTAAACTTACTGTTCGTAAATATTTGGGCGGTGTATTAACCAATGATAGTGTTGAATTTTATTTAGCCGATTTTAGATTTGCCAATAATGCACAAGATTATATTGTAACTAATTGGAGATGGGTAGATTTAACTGCATTAGGCAATGTAGATAGTTTGGCTTTTCATCTTTCGTCAAGCGATAATACAAGCGGCTTTATGAATACACCTGCTTATTTTTGTATAGATAATTTTACCACTGCCGATGTAGCTGCTACGGGTATTAATAATGTAGCAAATGAAAATACTTTACAGGTATATCCTAATCCATGTACTAAAGAGTTATTAGTTACTAGTGATAAGTTATTAGTTAATACAATTGAGGTAGCCGATTTAATAGGAAGAATTGTATTTCAACAAATCAATAAATCATCAACTCAACAGATTCGAGTAGATGTTTCAACATTACCAAACGGCATATACTTTATTAAAGCTACTGATACACAAGGTAATAGCAGCACCACTAAATTTGTGAAACAATAATTTTGATGATGATAAAATATGTAATTGCAAGCTTATTGGTATTGCAATGTATAGCAAGCAGTGCTCAATTTGCACCAGCAGTGGGGCATTTGGGCACTTCGGCTATTTATAAAGATAGCTCTATATTTATAGGCTGGGCTACTGGATGCCGTGTTAAAAGAGGCTATCAAGATATAGCTGATTCAACAATTGGATTGGCTAATTATGGCGATAGTACCAATGCAATAGGCAAAGCAGGCACTAATGGTTTTGTAAGCTTGGGCGATGGCGGCGAAGCCATTGTTACCTTTGCTCATCCCGTGTTTGATGCCGCTGGCTGGGATTTTGCTATTTTTGAAAACAGTTTTTTAGATACTTTTTTAGAATTGGGCTTTGTTGAAGTAAGTAGCGATGGCATTAATTATTTTCGATTTAAAGCCACATCAAATACGCAAGATACCATACAGATAGGCGGCTTTGGATATATACAACCCACCAAAGTAAATAATTTGGCAGGTAAGTACCGAGCTAATTATGGAACACCATTCGATTTAAAAGAATTAGATTCTATTGCAGGATTAAACATTGATTCTATTACCCATATTAAAATAATTGATGTGGTAGGATGCATTCAAAACAAATATGCCACATACGATATAAACGGTAATAAGATAAACGACCCTTGGAAAACGCCTTTTCCATCAAGCGGTTTCGATTTAGATGCCGTAGGATTAATACATACCCAACCCAGCTTGGGTTTTGATAACACAAGCGGCTATGATTCTAATTTAAAAATATATCCTAATCCTGTTTCGCAGTCATTAGTCATCAGTCATCAGTTATTGGTTAATACATTTGAAATTTATGATTTAGTAGGTAGGTGTGTGTTGTTGGCTGTTAATCCCCCTTCAAAAGGGGGTAAGGGGGATGTTTTAATTAATGTGGATGCTTTACCAAGTGGCATATACTTTATAAAAGCCACCAATACAAACGGCAATGTGATGAATAGTAAATTTGTAAAACAATAATTTGATATAGAAGTAAGAAAAAAGTATAGGGCAAAATAAAATCTATATATGCGGTCAACGAAAAGGAACTGCATATATCGACATCGTTTTACGTGGTCAACGAAAAGAGACTGCATATATCGACATCGATATATGCGGTAACTAAGTAACAACCGTGTATATCGACATCGTTCTATGCGGTAGCTAAGTAATTACCGTGTATATCAGTTTTATTTTAGGGTATATTTAAAAATGATAAGCTAAGTTGTATTGGTTGTTGCAAAGATGCCGCTTAGCTTTTGCGTAGCGTATTGCCTACGGTACTTTACTACAAATTAGTTTTGCTC
>JBEEMV010000281.1:0-2681 GCA_041192505.1 Bacteroidota bacterium | reverse complement strand
TTTTTTCTGAATATCAAATGATATACTTGCATCGCCTTTTAAATCAACAGTTTGAACTTTCATTTGAACATTGCCTGTAGTTGAGTTATTATAAATCATATAATCGTATGTTACTTCTTTTTTGCATGATGCAAAAAGTAAAACTGCTGCTGTGATAATTAAAATGTGTTTCATTGTATATGTGTTTGTGTGGTTGAATAAATTTTGTTTGGTTTGATGATGTAAAGATATTAACCACAGCAGGCGATAGCAACAGCATTACATCCCATTTTACTACGTTATAAAACCTATTTTAATCTATCAGGATGATTGCAACTAAAAAATAGTTCATTTTATTGAGCAAAAAGAAAAATAAAGTGAATTGATTTAATTACTCGAGCCTATTTTTAATCCAATAATTAATTATTTTTAACTCATCATATTTATTCAAAATAGTAGTTCGTTTTTTTAAAAAACAATTCATTGATAATGGAAAAAAATACACCTTTATTCGGTTCTACAAATGGGGTTAAGCAAATATCTTCTACTCTAAAAACTTTATGTATTCTTACTTTTATTGGAGTAGCAATTCTAAATTTTTTTGGACCAATTTATCATTATTATAATATTGATAAAGAGATACTTATTCTTGAAAAGCAAATTAGCAAGTTGCAAAATGAAGATAAAAATGGGATTACAGCCACTTTGCAAGATGTTTTAGATGCTAATTATAAATCAAGGGATAATAAAACACAAAATTTATGGGTTGATATTATTGCTGGCATTTTATGTATCGTAGGTGCTGCTTTAATGATGAAGCGTTTTAAAAATGGATTTTTTGTTTATACAATTGGCGAATTGTTGCCTGTAATTTATCACTTTTTTATCTTTGGATTTGGTAAGATTGATTTTTCGGCCATTACCAATGCTTTCTCTGTAGTTATTCCACTCACTTTTGTTGTACTATATGCTGTGCAATTAAAAGATATGGAATAGAAAGCTAATCTAAATTACTAATGCATGATTAATAATGTGGGCATTATCACTACCTTTGCCCACTAATAATTTTTTTACTAATGGGAAATAAAAAAAATGCTTTTCTAGGTTTATGTATCGCTGTGTTAGTACCTGTTGGGTTTTGGTTATACTATAATGTTTTTTTGGGCTTACCTCAACCCCTGCCTAAGCTGTTTTATCCCATGATGAAGGATACTTCGTACCTAAAAAATGGTAAAACAGTATATGATTCAGTAAAAGTATTTCATACCATTGCCGATTTTAAATTAACCGATCAAAACGGTAAAATTTTAACCAACGATTCTTTTAAAAACAAGATATATATTGCTAATTTCTTCTTCTGTTCATGTGCTACTATATGCCCAAAAATGACTAAGAATTTGTTGAGAATTCAGGAAGAATATAGCCGAGTAAAATATGTAAGAATTATATCGCATACGGTTGATCCCGAACATGATAGCATACAACGACTAAAGGCTTATATGAAAAAATTTGGAGCCGATGAACGTAAATGGAGCTTTGTAACAGCCGATAGAGAGCAATTATATCAGCTTTGTAAAAACAGTTATTTTTTAGCTGTACAAGCTGATGGACCTGAAAGTTTTGACCATAGCGAAAAATTAGTATTGGTAGATAATCATCGCATTATTAGAGGGGTATATGATGGCACCGATAGTGTTTCGGTAAATAAATTACAACACGATATTGTAAGCCTACTTAAAGAATTGGCAAGAGATGTAGATGAATTAAAACCACCTAAAAATTAAATTTCAACTAAAAATCCTTTTTTATATGTCAGCAACACAAAATCATAAATGGCTTATCATACTGCCATCCGTTTTAGTTCCTATTGCCGTAACCATTATGTATTTAATGCCCAAGCCAGAAATGGGTAGCCTTAATGTAAGCATACTGCCATTTATTAATGCTGTTTTAAATGCCATTGTAAGTGTATTATTAATAATAGGGTTTGTATTTATTATCAATAAAAAAGTAGCAGCGCATAAAGCCACCATGATTTCAGCATTTGCATTATCTGCTTTGTTTTTGGTGCTGTATGTGGTATATCATACTTTTGCTAAAGAAACACATTTTGGTGGTGTAGGTATTATTAGGCCCATCTATTATTTTTTATTAATCACCCATATCATATTAGCTGCAGTTATTTTACCGCTTGTGCTAATCACACTTTCAAGAGGCTTACAAAGTAAATTTGATAAGCATAAAAAAATTGCTAAAATCACACTTCCACTTTGGTTGTATGTAACTATTACAGGCGTTATAGTTTATTATATGATAGCACCTTATTATGTTTAACCCATATTAAGCATTAATAAAAATCAATGTTATTGAAAACAAACTATGGCGAACCTTTAAAGTTCGCCATAGTTTTATTGCGTAATTTGGGTTAAAGCAATACTATTTCCCAATTACCTTGATATAAATTGTTTTCATTTTGAACCATTATATAATGTTCGGTAGTGGGATAGCCCAATTGAAGCATGGTTACGGTAACTTCATTTCCGGCATTTACATCAATATACACCGTATTGGGCAAGCCTATTTTGGAATTCCAAGAAAAAAGTGGACAAAATTTTAAGAGCATTAAGCGGCATTTTTTAATTGGTTAATGATTAATTGTTGATATTCTAAAATTGTTAAGTTATTCAAATGTTTATGCCGTC
>JBEEMV010000280.1:0-2730 GCA_041192505.1 Bacteroidota bacterium | reverse complement strand
AATATTCTTGAATTAAATTTTATTTGTGCTTCGGTTTTAATTACCATATTTTTCGGGTAATGTAAATCGTCTATACTTTCAAACTTAGCTTTGAATGTTGGTTTTAGATAAAGTTTAAACGGTGCTATAAAATCTTGCAAAAATTTTGATACGCCACTGTATAAATGCTCAATTGGTAATATGTCGCTTACTTCAATATCAGCATAATAACCTAATAAAATTTTATGAGCACCAATAAAAAAATGATGAAGCAACGAATCCTTATCACCAATAAAATTGGTAAAATAAAATAAGGTGTAATTATTCACGTAATAGGCTATGCTATTGGTGTTGTGGCAATAAATATAAGTTTGATTTAACGAATCAGTTAAAAATTCCCAACGAATAATTTCTGTTTTTTCATTCTCTATTTTTACTTCAAACGAAATAGTTTTGCCTGGAGTAAAATAAAATGCTTTGCTTAAAAGTGGTGTAATTTGAATACCACTAACTACCGAATTTTCTTTTGGATAATCGAATGAATTAAAAATCTGTTTGCCCGAAATTTGTTTTGTGATAAAATAACTTAACGGATATTGAATTGTTTTTGAGCCAATATAAGGTGTGCTTTGCAATTGAAAATGCAAATGTGGTTCGGGCGAACGACCACTATTACCGCAGGTTGCAAGCACTGTGCCTGCATATACATATTGTCCTTCGTATACTTTAAAACTTTCTTTTTTAAGATGACTGATTTTTGAAAATAAAAATTCTGAATGTTTGATAATAATGGTATTACCCCAATTATTATTTAAATCAACTTCGCCAATTTCATTATCATCAATGCCATCAATTATTTGATAAACATAACCAGCTGCTGGCGAAACCACAGGAACATTATAACAATAAAAATCAGTTAAATTTTTGCCCGGTAATTTGAATGTTTTTCTTGTATCATCTGTAATTACAAAATCCCAAGCATGGCTGTAATCGCCTTTGTGGGTAATGCTTCCATGATGTCCTTGTGACACATACCAATCGCCAAAAAATGGCGGATTGATTAATACAAAAGTATTTTTGCTGTATCGTTCGGTATTATTTTTAAAGCGATACAGATTTTTTTCGGGCGAAAATGTTTGATACAAAACCATATCTAATCCATTTGAAATGGCTCTGTTTTTTAACGTTAATAAACAGATTAAAATAAAAATGGCTGATGGCAAACTGAACAATGGAACTTGCAATAATGAAAATAATTTCATCATTGAAACTTGAATAATTACAATAATGATGCAACTGCAAGCAGCCAATAAATAACTCTTTTTTGAAGGAATAATATAAAAGCCACCTAATGAAATGGCAGCTAAAATATAGTTAAAACCAATGTACCCATAGGTTAGATAATTTACATTTCCTAATACATAATTGGAGAAGAAAAAACCTGTGGCATAGCCAATTACAGAAAGTGTAAATGCAATTCGTGAGTAATATAATAAGCCAATTGCAATTAAAATTCCAGCAATAATATTATGCTGTAAATAAATAGCACCAAGCGATTTGAAGTAGGATTCAATAAAAATGGAGAGCTGAAGATTGTTTAAAAATTCATAAAAGCCTACCAATTTATTTCCGCCTAAAGAATATAGTTCATTGTAGAAATATAAATTCGATTTGTCAATTTCTAATATTTCAAAACTACGATTGCAGAATAAAAAAATCCAAAATGCCGATATAAAAGGAAGGCTTAAAAATGGCAAACTATATTTACTTAAAACAATATAATATGCTTTTGAAAGCATCACTGTAAGTGCCGAAAAAATGAGCAATAAAATAAAGAATGAAATATCAAATTTGAATTGCATTCCCATTATCAATCCAATCATCAGGCTATTAAAAATTAATGTACCCGATGTAATTAATGCTTTATCAAAGCTTATCCATTTAGCAAATAAATAAGCAAACATCAAACTTAATAAACCGCTAAAACCTGCTCCTGGATTGATAAACGTAGCCGCTATAATAAAATAAGCAAATATTCTATTATCAGAAAAAAACATTTGCGAATAGCTGTTTATCACACTATTCCCTAATTCGTTTACAATATTTTTTATGGTTCGGTTCAAGGTTTTATTTTAAAATACAAATACAGATTTAACCACAGAGGCACTAAGACACGGTTTTCTTTCGATAATCCAAATTTAATTCAACATTCTCTCTTTTAGTTTTACTATTATATCTAATACAAATTTACCACAGAGGCACTTAGAAACAGAGAAAATGAAATACACTTTATTTAATTTTCCTCTTAGCAATTTCAAAAAAAACTTTGTGTCTCTGTGCCTCTGTGGTAAATAATTACAACTTAAATTCTTTCAAATAATCAGGTTTTACTTCGGCTGATTCCATGTTTTGCAAATTTTCACGTTGGCGAATAATATGCGGTTTTGATTTCATATCAATCATTACTACGGCTGGTCGTAAAGATATAAATTGCATCCATTGTGTCATATTATATGCACCTACACAATGCACTACCACATTGTCATTCCGTTTTAATGGTGGCAATGTAATGTGCTCTCTTATCACATCAATATTCATGCATAATGGGCCAAACACAATTGAATCTTCTGTATAATTACTGAACTCTTGAGCAGGACTTATTTTATGATCGTACCAAAATGAAGTGAACATAATATTTACACCAAAATCCATAATGGTAGCTCTTCTGCCGTCGCTTAATCGTTTGTTCGA
>JBEEMV010000279.1:0-3856 GCA_041192505.1 Bacteroidota bacterium | reverse complement strand
TGGCGAATTGTTAAAAGTAGTAACACCATTAAAAATATTATTGCTACTATTATATGCCACATAAATATGACTGCTACCTGTGTTATTAAATGTTGCAGTTGAATTAAATTGATCGGCATTTCCATTACCCAATAAAATATAGCCTGCACCCGAATTGGTAATAGTTAAAGCACCATTAAAAATATTATTGCCCGAACTTTGGTCGTTAGATGCACCTGTTTTAGTAATTGTGGTTGTATTTTGAAAAGTAGTTTTAGTAATCGTAATAGCTGCTGAGGTAACATTCAACATACAATTCATAATAAAATTGCTGCTACCAATAGTTGTAGTTGTAGCACCACTAATTGTAAATGTTCCGTTTTGAATTGTACCAGCTGTAAATGTAGCTGTAGTGCCGTTTGCGGTAAGTGTATTGTTTCCTAAATCTAATGTACCACTTGTAAAAGTGATATTGTTGATGGTAGTATTTGCCGCCAAATTACAATTTCTACTACCTGTTACAATGGTTACATTATCGGCAGTAGATGGTATTCCATTTGGCGTCCAATTGGTAGCTATATTCCAAGCAGTTGATGTATTGCCATTCCAAGTGTAATTGGTTTGAGCATTTGCAAATACATTACAGCATACTAATATTACCGAAAGTAAAAAGTAAGATTTCATAATAAAATTGTTTGTTTCGAATTGATAAATCACACATCTATCAATCATCACAAAACTACTTTTTGCATGAAATCATGAAATACAAGGCAAGGCGTAATTATCTAACCTGAAATACGTATTTTGAATTGTAAAGGGGAGGTGTAAAAAGTAATAACTAAATAATATTTACTTCTCGTTCTAACTCAATATCAAATTTTTCATTTACCGATTGAATTATTTCAGTAGATAAATTATAAATTTCTTCGCCTTTTGCACCGCCATAATTTACTAAAACCAAAGCTTGGTTTTTATGAACGCCGCAATTACCAATGGTTTTACCTTTCCAACCGCATTGTTCTATCAACCAACCAGCGGCTAATTTTTTATTTCCGTTTGCTACATCGTAAGCTACAATGTTTTCAAATTTGGCTTTTAATACAGTATATTTTGCTAATGAAATTTCAGGATTTTTAAAGAAACTTCCTGCATTTCCTATTTCGGCAGGATTAGGTAATTTCGAACTTCTGATGGCAATAACCGCATCACTAATGGCTTTGATAGAAAGTTCTTTTACTTTCATGGCTTTCAATTGCTGTTCGATAGCGCCATACGAAATTTTAAAATCAGGCTTTTTATTTAATTTAAACGTAACCGAAGTAATGATAAATTGATTTTTGAACTTACGCTTAAAAACACTTTCACGATACCCAAATTCACAATCTTTTACATCGAAATTAACCAACATTTTTTCTTGCAAATGATAAGCCTCTAACGAGTGAAATACATCTTTAATTTCAACCCCATAAGCACCAATATTTTGCATCGGCGATGCACCAACACAACCAGGTATTAACGATAAATTTTCAACGCCACTATAATTATTTTGAATACAAAACAACACAAATTGATGCCACACTTCGCCAGCAGCAGCCTTTACCAATATATGTTCGTTGGTTTCTTCTACAACTTCAATTCCATTTAAATTATTTTTAATTAAAATACCATTAAAGTTTTTAATAAATAAAATATTACTACCACCACCCAAAATTAATTTTTCATTTTGTTGAAAAATTTCATCATTAGTAAGTGCAATAATTTCATTTACACTTCCCACTTCAACAAAATATTTTGATGACACATCAATACCAAATGTATTGAGTTTTTGTAACGAAATATTTTGATTGATTTGTAACATAAATTATTTGAAAGGGCTTTCGGGTAAGGTTTTGAAGATGGTATAAACCAATTTATTATCCTTAAAAATAATAGAGTAGGCGGTTAAAAAAATAATCATCAAATCAGTATAAGTAGATTTATTTTTTTGATACCACAATTCTAATTCGCCCTTGTAAGGATAAATTTTATGACGATAATAATCTCTTGGGTCGGTATATTCTTTTTGGTCTGAAACCAATTTTTCTTCATCTCTAAAAACCAACGAACCAATACCTGTAATGCCCGGAATGCTTTTGTACACCACATCTTGAACATGTGGCGCATAATATTTAAAACTTACAGGCATCAATGGTCTTGGACCTACTAAACTCATATCGCCCAACAATACATTAAATACTTGGGGCATTTCGTTCATCTTAGTCATCCGTAAAAACTTACCAATCGGCGTTACTCTTGGGTCGTTTCTAAGCGTAATATCACCAGTGCCAATGTTTGGCGAATTTTTAAGCATGGTTGCAAATTTCAAAATCTTAAAAATTTTATTGTTTAAGCCCATTCTATCTTGCCCATAAAATACTTCGCCTTCGGCAGTTAATTTTAATGCAATAAAAATTGGAATTAATAACGGTAACAAAACTATCGTTACCAATAATGCCACTATCAAATCTATAAGTCGTTTAATTATTTTATACATCATTTTTTTAATTAGCACATTAGCATATTATCACATCAGCAAATTGTTTTTACATTCTTTGGTCTAAATTTTTTCCTTTTTCAATGTGTTCAAAGTTTGGAATAAACTCGTTCATCAATGCTACAATATCAGCTTTGCTAATTTTATTTTGTAAGAATAATTGATTGAATTTATCAAACATCACATTAACTTCTTCCAACGATTTTGCTGGATAATCTTTTACATAGCCCAATGCTTCAAACTCATTATTCACTAATGTTTCAGCATCAGTAAAAAATTCTTCAAATGATTTTTCACCATTTGTATCACTCTCAAAAAAGTAAACAGGATATTGTTTTGAATCAGGTTTTAAATTGAAAGCAAACTGTCTTGCTTCTTCTTCGTTTTTGCAAAACACTGGTTCTAATCCATGTGCTTCTAAAAGCTTTACACCAATGGTTTCAAAGGTTTGCATATCTTTTTCAGGGTCGAGTTTTGGAAAGAAAATACTTCCTGAATTGCCCAACATACAAGCCAACATGCACAACTGTCCGCTTTCTTCGGGCGATACAAAATAGCGTTTAATATTTGAAGGCCCACTAAAAGGTTGTTGTTTCATCATGCGTTCTAAAAACCCATACAACAAACTTCCGTTGCTAAAAGCCACATTAGCAAATCGAGCCGTGGTGATAGGAATATATTTGCTGTAAGCCATGATAACTTCTTCCATCAATTTTTTGCTTGCACCCATTACGTTTACTGGGTTTGCGGCTTTATCGGTACTCACACAAAAAAACCGTTCGGGCTTGTGTTCCATTAATAAATCTAATAGACCTTTTGCTCTGATTACGTTGTTGTTAATCATAGCTTCGATGCTAAATTCATCTTTTTCGCTGCGCACATGTTTGTGTGCTGCGAAGTTAGCAACAATTTCAAACGGACCTTTTTGCAAAAATATTTTTGTAAAAACAGGGTCAGAAAAATTGATAGGGTAGGTGATAAATTCATCGGGCACATTTAACCCTACAGTGCTACGAACATCACGAACTAATTCAGTCAATCCATTTTCATCGGTATCAATTACATAAACACGTGTTGGTTTAAAACGCAGTATGGCTCTGATGTACGAGCTACCAATAGTGCCAGCACCACCAATCACTAACACACTTTTACCATCTATTCTTTTGCTTAATTCCGCAAAATTGTTTTCAATATCGTGCTTAAAATAACTTTCGGCTCTGCCAGTTGCAGCGCCAATAAATTGATGAAGATTAAATCTGTTCATGTGTAACTATAATTTGTTTTCTACTTAATGTTTTTTATTGCTTCTCTTTTGCTCAAGTTTGCCAAATCATTGGTTTGTAC
>JBEEMV010000278.1:0-5925 GCA_041192505.1 Bacteroidota bacterium | reverse complement strand
CACTGATGTATGTAATAGTTAAGTAACAATCGTGTATATCACCACTGATGTATGTAATAGTTAAGTAATTACCGTGTATATCACCACTGATGTATGTAATAGTTAAGTAACAATCGTGTATATCACCACTGATGTATGCAATAGTTAAGTAACAATCATGTATATCACCACTGATATATGCAATAGTTAAGTAATTACCGTGTATATCGACATCGATATATGCGGTAGCTAAGTAACAACCGTGTATATCGACATCGATATATGCGGTAACTAAGTAACAACCGTGTATATCGACATCGTTCTATGCGGTAGCTAAGTAATTACCGTGTATATCAGTTTTATTTTAGGGTATATTTTAAAATGATAAGCTAAGTTGTATTGGTTGTTGCAAAGATGCCGCTTAGCTTTTGCGTAGCGTATTGCCTACGGTACTTTACTACAAATTAGTTTTGCTCCTTTAGGAGCTTACTGTTAATAGCAAAATGAACATACATAAAACGCAAAGCTCCATTGGAGCTACCTTTTTAATTTCTTCCGAACATCTATGATGTTTCCACATCTCAAATTGTTGCAATATAGAAAGTAGCTGAAGATATTTTTTTTGTTGAATTTATGGTAAGTGAATACATTGATTATGACGAAAAAATGGGTAAGTTTGTAATACAATAATGCAAGAAACATGAAGCAATTAAACAATACAGTGGTGAGTGGGGACACTAACCACGGCGGAATTAAGCATATAGCATGAAACAAATAATTTTAATTATAATAATTGCATTTAGTTTCAATTATTCAAGGGCACAGAATTTAATAAAAAATTCAGGATTTGAAGACCATGGGGGGGGTGGGTGTGCATTAGGTAGTGCGATGGCTTTTTTAGATACATTTGGCGTAGTTCAAGGAATTAATTGTACTATTGTAGATTGGATACGAATAAGTGAAACGCCTGATGGTTATTGGAATAAAGGGCATGATTTTCCTAAAAATTATCATTCGGGTTATTTATATCCACATTCGGATTCAGTGTGCGTTGGTGGATTTTATTTATTTCATGGAATGGGGGGGGGCAAATAACAAGAGAAATAATTGAAGGTAAATTAACCAAGCCTTTAATAGCCGACCACCATTACCAATTTAGTATGTATGTACAATTGTTCGATACTATTTACGGAAACGTAATCGACATAGGAAAGATAGTTGGTGTAAATAGTTTTAGTGCTGTGTTTACAGATACTATAATTCCATCACATAATTATTTACCTATTACTAATTACAAACCGCAAGTACAAATAAATCAAATGGTAACTGATACTCAACATTGGGTGCTTTTAATGGATACATTTCTTGCAAAAGGTGGTGAGCAATTTGTGAGTATCGGAAACTTTAAGCCCGATTCCTTAATACAATATCAATTAGTTGATAGTATTAGAAATTTAGCAATTGCAAGTTATTACTTCATGGATGATGTTAGTTTAATAGATTTAGATGAAGTAGGAATTGAGGAAGTTGGAAAAGGAAAGTTGGAGATTTATCCGAATCCAGTTTCACAGTCATTAGTTATTAGTCATCAGTCATTGGTGAATACAATAGAAATTACGGATTTATTGGGTAGAGTCATGCTGAGTTCCGAACATTTGGAACAAGCATCTAATCAACAAATCAATAAATTATCAACTCAACAACTTCAATTAGATGTTTCAGCATTACCAAATGGTATTTATTTTATAAAAGCTACTGATGTAAATGGTAATGTGATGAATAGTAAATTTGTAAAACAATAATGATAAAACACAATACACTTTTTAGCTTACTGATACTAAGCTTGTTTATAGTTTCGTGTAGAAAAGATAAACCAGCCGAAGCCTTGGCTAATGCCATTACTACATCGGCTAATGGAGTGTATATTATTAACGAAGGCAATTTTCAATTTGGCAATTCGTCTATTAGTTATTACGATGCAGCTACATCAACCATTACCCAAGATGTATTTAAGCCAGCCAATAATCGACCCTTGGGCGATGTATGCCAATCTATGTATGCCTTTAATGGCAAGTATTATATAGTAGTTAATAATTCGGCAAAAATAGAAGTAGTAAATGCCAATACATTTGTATCCATAGCCACTATTACAGGCTTTGTATCGCCCCGATATTTTTTACCCATCAGCAATAATAAGGCTTATGTAACCGATTTATATGCTAATAAAATAGCCATTGTAGATTTAAATTCAAACACCATAGTAGGCAATATACCTTGTAATGGATGGACAGAGCAAATGAAACTATCGTACGGTAAAGTATTTGTAACCCACCCCACAACCAATAAAATAGATATAATAAATACCCTAACCGATGCCATAGAAGATAGCCTAACCATAGGCTATGCATCCAATACTATTAAAGAAGATAAAAACGGAAAGCTTTGGGTATCGTGTAGCGGCGATGCAACTAAAAATAAATATGCATCATTGCATCGCATCAATCCTATCAATAATAAGGTTGAACAATCGTATACATTTATAAATGCTAATGATAAATGTTGGCGATTATGCTTTAATGCAGCTAACGATACTTTATACTTTTTGAATAAAGATGTTTTTCGAATGCCTATTCAAGCATCAGCGCTTCCTATAGCGCCCTTTATTCATCAAGGCACAAATAATTTTTATGGTTTATCCATCCAGCCATTAACCAATATTATTTATATAGCCGATGCCGTAGATTATACCCAACAAGGGAAAATATACCGCTATAAAACCAATGCAACTTTAATTAATAATTTTAATGCTGGTATAATACCCAGCGATTTTTATTTTAAATAAAAGAGTAAATAGTAAGAGTATAAAACTTTGTAATTACAATTTATAATTGTTGGCTTTCATCCATTCATCGTTATAAAATTTACTTAAATATTTAGCACCATTATCAGGTATTACAGTTACAATTACAGCAGGTTCAGTTAATCTTGAAGCCAATTGCAAAGCCGCCCAAACGTTTGCTCCGCCTGTGCCACCGCCTATTATACCTTCTTCTCTTGCCAACATTCGGGCAGTAGTAAATGCATTATCATCATTAAATTGAATCATATCATCTACCATTTTAAAATCCATGGCTTGGTTGATATGATCTTCGCCTACACCCTCTACTTGATAGCTGCAACTTCCATCATGGCGTATTTCGCCTGTTTTAAAATAATCGTAATAAATAGAACCAAATGGATCAGCCATAAAAGAAAAAACTTTTGGATTTTTTTCTTTCAAATATTTACTGATACCGCTTATAGTACCACCAGTTGAACCGCTGGCTACAAAGTGTGTAACTCTTCCTTGAGTTTGTTCCCAAATTTCAGCACCTGTTGAAAGGTATTGTGCTAAAGGGTTTTTAGGATTATCATATTGATTGATACGAAAACTATTTGGTGTTTCATTCGCAATTCTGATAGCTGTATTTACATAATGATCAGGCGAATCGGGTGCAGCCGATGTAGGCGTTACTATAACTTGTGCGCCAAATGCTTTTAATGCATTTTGTTTTTCAATACTTACTTTATCGGGCATGGTTAAAATTACTTTATAACCTTTAATAGCGCCCATCATAGCCGCCGCAGCGCCTGTGTTGCCACTTGTGTTTTCTACAATGGTTCCACCTGGTTTTAGTAAACCATTTTTTTCAGCATCTTCAATAATGTATTTTACAATTCTGTCTTTAATACTTCCACTTGGGTTTAGGAATTCTAATTTTACCCAAATCTCAACATTTTTATAAGGATTAATTTTTTGCAATTTCACAAGCGGTGTATTACCTACTGTGTTTAGGATTGAACCATTCATAATTGAAGATTTAATTTTTTAATTTAAAATTGTACCGAACTTTCGGGATTGCAAACTTATCATTTTTAAACATTAATTATTAGCTATTTTTGATTTTAAATTTCAAAAAAAATGAATTTCGATTCTGAAATACAAATGGTAAGCAAAATGATAACGGAAGGAAAAATAATTCTTTATCCTACCGATACCATTTGGGGCTTAGGATGCGATGCATTAAATAGAAATGCAGTAGATAGAATTTTTGAAATAAAAAACCGACCTGCCACTAAAAGTTGTATTGTATTAATGAAGGATGAAGCTATGTTGCAGCAATATGTTCAGCAAATTCCTACCATATATTTTGAATTAAAAGCGAAGGCAAAAAAGCCTACCACTTTTATTTTTAAATCGAATGGCATTTTAAAATATCCTGTTTGTTCGGTTGATAATACTATTGCTATTAGAATTCCGAACGATGAATTTTGCGAAACCATATTGCAAACTATTAATGTTCCATTATTATCTACTTCGGCTAATGTATCGGGCGAAGTTTCGCCACAAAATTTTGCAGTTATTCAATCTATTATCAAACAAAAAGTAGATTATGTAGTGCATTACAAACAAGATGATGAAACTGAAAAAGCGGCTTCGGCAATTATTGATATATCAACAGATGAAGTAAAAATTATTAGAGAATAATTCTACAAATTTTCTTTTTTCAATTTCCAGCGCTTGTGGCTCCACATCCAAGCTTCGGGCTGCTTACGAATAATGGATTCTAAAAATCGGGTTTGCGATTCGGTGATAGCAAATGGATGAACCAAGGTTGGTTCATCACAAATCATTTCAACTTTTAATTCATAATAACCCCGTTTTATTTTAACAGGATAAACAAAAATTACGGGTGCATTTAATTGTATTGAATAGCGTTCAACGCCTGTAAAAACTGCTGTTTGTTGATTTAAAAATTCTGTCCAATATAATTTCCCTTCTTTTCGTGGGCTTTGGTCGGCTACAAATCCAAAGGCATATTTTTCAGTTAATGATTGGCTGATAAAGTTTTTAATTTCTTTTGAAGCAACCATTAAAGCTCCAAATCGGGAACGATTTTTTAAAATAAATGTATTGAAGTATGGATTGGATAAAGGTGTAAATAAACCCACCACTTTTATTTTTTCATTTAATGAAATGCGCTGTGCTCCCCATTCAAAATTATTGTAATGACCTGCTGCCATTATAATGTGTTTGTTTTCTACATAATACGAATTCCATTTTTCTTCATCCGTAAATTTCATTCGTTGTTTCAATTCAGCTTCAGAAATACTGAATAATTTAATGGTTTCAATTATCCAATCGCAAAGGTTGTGGTAGTATTTTTTTTCAATCGAAATTATTTCTGCTATTGTTTTTTTGGGAAATGAATTTACTAAATTTTGCCTCACTACTTTTTTTCTATAACCCACTATTTTGTATAAAACCAAATACAAAAAATCACTAAAAAGATAGAGTACTTTTAATGGTAAATAAGAAAACGGAATAGCAAAAATTAAAAATAAAATATAACCTATAAGCTGCATCAGTAATGAATTTTAAGATTAACGAATATCCATTTCGAATGGTAAACGAGCCTGAACACCATTCCATTTTTTAATGAATTGCAATTGCTCAAATACTTGATAATATTCGCCTAATTCGGCTTTTATATACGATTGTTTTTTGCTTTCGCCCATTTGGTATAAAATTTCTTTTACACCAAATTCACGACTTGGATAATTTGTTACCGAAAAATCTTTAACCTTTGCAGCCCTTACTGCACAAGCAATTGCCGCATCTAAATTACCTAATTTATCTACCAACCCAATTGATATTGCTTTTTCGCCACTCCAAACTCTGCCTTGTGCTATGCTATCAATTTCGGCTTTTGTTTTATGACGACCTTGAGCCACACGATTTAAAAAATCGCTATAAATAGTATCAACACCAGCTTGAATAATTCGTTTTTCATCATCATTTAAATGACGGGTTAAGTTAGGCATATCGCTGTATTTACCTGTTTTTACACCATCGTGTGTAATGCCTAATTTATCATGTAAGAAATTTTCCATACAAGGTAAAAT
>JBEEMV010000277.1:0-20865 GCA_041192505.1 Bacteroidota bacterium | reverse complement strand
TTGCCATTTTACCACTGCGTAGCTTCTGGAAATTGATTTATTACTTCCCTCATTTCAATAAGCAATGGTTTTAAATGTTCGCTATGATAACCTTTTCTGCCACCATTAACGGCTTGTAATGCAGTAATATCAGGCATTTTTAAACCTGCCTGCGCTATAATTGGTGAAATAATTTCTATCCATTTTTGTTGCAATTCTTTTTCAGAAATAAATATTTTTTCGGCTACAATTTCATTTTCGCCTTCGTACGATTCGAAAATTCCTAAAGCCAATGGCATACATTCATTCAATGCAGATTGCATTCTGGCTTTACTTTCTTCATTACCGTTGCCCAACTGAATAATAAAAGTATCAGCATGCATGGTATGAAATTTTAATTCGCCTTTAAATTTTTTTGCAAAATGTGCTAAAGGCTCAAAGCTGCTATTCATCAATGTTGCGTATCGTAATTGATCAGCATGATCAAATAAAAAATGACGCATCAAACTAAAATCGTATTCGCCAATTGGCATTTCAACTAAATGACATGATGTGAAATCTTTTTCATCTCTACGAAAAGCAATTTTTTCTGCTTCGTCTTCAGCATTTTCGGTAAACAACATTTTATACATCATCCAAGCATGCCCAATTTTATCTTGCGCCATACTTGCAAACGAAATATCTTCCTCCATAAATGGCCCTAAGCCAGTCCATTCGCTGTTTCGGTGTCCTAATACAAAACAGTCATCTGCTGTTTTTAAAATAAAATTATAAAGTGCTGGTGTCATGAAATAAATTGTTCAATAATTTGAATGAATGTTTTTGTTTGAAGAAATAAATCTTCTACTTGTTCTTTTGTATAAACTACAAAATCGCCATAATCACCATCGTCTCGAAGAGCAAAAATTTTACTGTAAAAAATTCCCCATTTTTCTTCCAATAATTTTTCTTTAATGAAAGTTTGATTAAATAATATTTTAGCTCCTTTGTGTGATGTTGATTTTAAGTTGGAATGATGCAAAGCCGCTTGCACAGCATAGAACGAACTATAATAGATACGATTGGCAACAGAATTATACATTTTATTTTCAAACATAATTTCAGCAGCAGCATAAGTTTCCTTTGCTTGATTTAATTTGAAAATAATATATTGTTGCTCGTCGCTACTCATATTCTAACGCCATCTTTTTTTACCTGCTCATAAATGGGCAGAAATTTTTTTTGTTCCCAATCGTTTTTATTTCTTATTAGAGGAGAAATAACCTCATCAGATTTCAATTCAACTTGATATAATAATTGCCAAAAAAGTTCTTTAGATTTTTCATCAGAATTTTTTTGTGTAAGAATTAAAAAATCCCAATCAGAATTTTTACGATTATCGCCACGAGCATGCGAACCAAACAAAATTACTTCTGCCTGATTATCCAGTTGTAATGCAGCTTTCTTTACTTCTGATTTGATTTCTTCCGAATTCATTTTTACAAATTTTCTTTTTTATAAGCGTTTATTTTATCTCTTACTTTAAAGCCATACGCTTCTCGATATTCTTTATCAATGGCTGTTTCAAAAATATCTGCATCGTCATAACTAAACGAAGTAACATCAGCCGTTTTTACTACCCACATATTGCTGCATTTTTGTCTACGGGCATATTGTTCTTTTGCAAAAAGCAATGCTTGTGCTGCATTTGGCGCATGCACACTGCCTACATGAATATGATGGTCGCCACGTTTTTTTTGATGAAAAACTTCATACGGTTCCCATGCTTCGCCGATATTCATTTCGGTTTTTTCTTCTATTACTTGTATTCGATTTACTCGAGGGTCAAATGATTTCATATTATAGATTGCAGATTACAAATTGCATCATTGCAAATTATCGTTTTCTACTTTTATTGTTTTTAATGTATTGTCTAAAATTATTTATTTGCTTTGAAAGATTGATGCAATCATTATAAATTTCATCAAATTTCTCGTTACTAATGTATTCTACTTTTTGTAGAAAATTTATCATGCTTCTCACCTCACCAACCGAACCTTTTGAATAAGTTAGAAACCTTATAAAATCTGCATTATTATCATATTCAAAACCTTCAGCAATATTATTTGAAACAGAAACTGCGGCATCCTTTATTTGCGCTTTCAATTCAAAATCATTTTTCAATTTTCCTTCTAAAGAAATGTTATAAATCTTTACAGCTAATTCAATAGCTAATTGCCAAATTGGTAAATCTTCAAACCTAGAAATCTGCGCCATAATTTGAAATTTGTAATCTGCAATTTGTAATTTACGACAACGGCATTACCTGCTTCTGGCTCGGATTCATTAATGCTTTACGAACCCATCTGCCATGCTCTTCAGCCCAACGACGAACAGCTAAACGTTCAGCATTACAAGGCCCATTGCCTTTAATTACTTCATAAAATTCATTCCAATCGGGGTCGCTAAATTCCCAAACGCCATCCGCATTTTTATTCAATTTTGGGTCTGGAAAATCTAATCCAAGTTCACGTATTTTTGGAACGTATTGGTCTAAAAATTGATTTCGCATATCATCATTACTTGCCATTTTTATTTTCCATTTCATCAACAAATCGCTATGAACGCTTGCTTTATCGCTTGGTCCAAAAAAATGTATAATAGGCTTGTACCAACGGTTTAAAGCTTCTTGCAACATGGCTCTTTGCTCGGCTGTGCCTGTAGCTAAATAAACCAAAGCTTCATGACCTTGTTTTAAATGGAATGATTCTTCGTAACAAATTCTTTCTAAAGCACGGCAATAAGGACCATAAGAACCTTTGGCATTGATAATTTGATTAACGATGGCAGCACCATCAATCAAAAATCCAATTACAGTTACATCTGCCCAAGTTAAAGCTGGATAATTAAACACATTGCTGTATTTACTTTTGCCACTTAATAAATCATTAATCATTGCCTCACGGCTTTTGCCCAATGTTTCGGCAGCATTATATAATAAATGTGCATGACCAATTTCATCTTGCACTTTTGCAATCAAAGCCAATTTGCGTTTAAAGCTTGGTGCTCTTGTAATCCAAGTGCCTTCGGGCAATGCGCCAATTACTTCGCTATGTGCATGTTGCTCAATCATTCTGGTAAGCTGACGGCGATATTCTTTTGGCATCCAATCTTGCGGCTCAATTTTTTCGCCACCCGTAATTCGGGCTTCAAATTCAGCCAATTTAATTGGGTCTTCGCCTTCAATAGGATTTGATTTCTTTTTTTCGTCTAAATCAACAGATGCATTTCCGTACATAAAAAATATTTTAGTAGTTGAAACAAAGATAATAAAATTCGGTTTAAAAATAATTAGTAAAACCATAGTTGAATCATTTATGATTGACGACTACAAGTAGAACAAGAATTCTTTTACTTTTGCAATTCTAAAAAAATAAATATGCAAGCAGTTTATATAGTTGATGCATTGCGCAGCCCTATTGGAAAATATGGTGGCGCATTAAGTTCAGTTCGCCCCGATGATTTAGTAGCTACGGTTATTAAAGAATTAGTAAAACGTAATCCTTCGTTTGATGTAAATGAATTAGAAGAAGTGATTTTAGGCGCAGCTAATCAAGCAGGCGAAGACAACAGAAATGTGGCTCGTATGGCAGCTTTGTTGGCAGGTTTGCCTGTTACAGTTTCGGGCAATACCGTTAATAGATTATGCGCCAGTGGTTTACAAGCCATTATGGATTCTTATCGTGCTATCAGCATTGGCGATGGAAATGCATACATAGCAGGCGGAACAGAAAGCATGACCAGAGCGCCTTTTGTAATGGCAAAATCGGAAACGGCTTTTGGCAGAACGCCCGAAATGTATGATACTACAATCGGTTGGCGATTTACGAATAAAAATTTATCGGCATTATATCATCCATTTGCTATGGGCGAAACTGCTGAAAATGTAGCTGAGCGTTGGAGCATCAGCCGACAAGAACAAGATGAATTTGCATTTGCTTCGCAACAAAAATATCAAGCAGCACACGATGCCAATCGTTTTGCAGAAGAATTGGTAAGCATAAAAATAAAACAAGGAAAATCTGAAATTGATTTTAATAAAGATGAGCACCCAAGATTAAGCTCGATGGAAGCTTTATCGAATTTAAAACCTGCCTTTAAAAAAGAAGGAAGTGTAACAGCTGGAAACAGCAGCGGTGTGAATGATGGTGCAGCAGCTTTATTATTATGCAATGAAGATATGTTGAAGAAATATAACCTAACGCCAATGGCACGAATAGTAAGCGCCGCCGCCGCTGGTGTAGATCCTGCTATTATGGGCGTAGGTCCAATTCCTGCTATGCAAAAGGCTTTAAAACGAGCAGGCATTACCACCAACGATTTAGATTTAATTGAATTGAATGAAGCATTTGCTTCGCAAAGTATTGCATGTATTCGTGATTTGAATTTAGATATTGCCAAAGTAAATGTAAATGGCGGAGCTATTGCATTAGGGCATCCATTGGGATGTAGCGGTGCAAGAATATCTACTACTTTATTACATGAATTGAAAAAAAGAAATGCCAAATATGGCGCTGCTACTATGTGTGTAGGTGTAGGTCAAGGTGTTGCAATTGTGTATGAAAATTTGAAATAATTTTTTTTTAAACACATAGATATTTAAGAATACAAATCATGCTAGCAGGGAAATCACTTTAGTGTCTTTATTAAAAAAGCTATATACATTTGCATTATGCCTAAAATTTTAATTTATAAATTTTTATCGTTTTTCTTTTATGCTGGCGATATAAATGAACGAGGGCATGTACACATTATCAATTCAAAAAGCTATGCCAACGCTGCTAAAATTTGGTTTGAAAATGGGGTTGAAATATTTGACATTGGCAACTTATCAAAAACAGAATTAAATACAGCACTTAAAGTAGTAAAAGCAAATGAGCCATATTTATTACAACAATGGAACTTATTTAAAAAAGGAAAGAGTACTAAAATAAAAACTATAAATAAAATATAATGGAAGGAGTGATTGGCATACAGCCCGAAATTAAAAAAGTAAAATGGAACGAACCCCGTTCAATTGCCGTGTATTTAGTAGACGGTAGAGTGATTATTGTACCTATACAATTATTGCCAAGTTTAAAAAAAACACCTACTGCCGATAGAGCAAAATCACAAATTATTAATGGTAATATGTTCACCTTTAAAAATTGCCCTGAAGTTTTTCATATTGAACAAATTTTAGGAAAAGAAAAAGATTATAAATACATAGGCTAAATTTTTTTGTCAAGTTATTTGCATAAGTTGACAAGGCTTAATGGCTCTGCATTAAATTCAGCAGAGATTTATAAAATAAAAAAAGCAACCAATTATGATTGCTTTTTTTATACGTGTGATTTACTATTGTTTTATAAATCTATTTAGCCAAACATTATTCTCATTATCTTTTACTTTCAAAATATACATTCCTGATGATAATTGACTGGTAGATAGACTTACCTCTCCATGATTAGTGGATGTGTTAGTTATAAAAACCTGCTGACCTAAAGTATTCATAACCTCAATCGACTTTATACTACTAGATAAATTTTTTAACTTAACAATTGAATAATTAGTAACAGGATTTGGATAAATAATTGCCCCATTTGTTGGTTGATGAACAATTGAATTTATACCACTACTTGTATCTTTTGTATAAAGTTTAAATACTCTATTTAAACTTGAAGTAAAATAGATATTACCATGTGAATCAGTAATAATCTTATCTGGGTTGTCAATAAATGCAGATGTTGCTAAAATACTGTCTCCTATGTAAGTACTTAAATTGTAATTCCCTGCAATTGTATTTATTGTATCATTGCCATCGCCAAGAATATAAGATACAGAACGTATGACTCTATTTTGATTATCTGATATAAGCATGTTATCAAATTTATCAAAATATAATGACAAAGGGTATCTAAATTTACACCAATCTGCCTTTCCACCATCGCCGCCATATCCTAAACCAGAAGCACCGTAATAGCCATAAACTCTGTAAATAAAATTTTGTTGAAATTTTATTTTTCTAATTACATTATCTTGATGGTCGGCTACAAACATGTCTCCATGTTTATCAAATACCATACTTGATATAAATTGAAATTTGGCTTGTAGTGGTGGATTTAAATCGCCTGAACTTCCGCTTGAAGTATCGCCTGCAATAGTTGTGATAATGCCTGAAATTTTATCAATTCTACGAATACGAGAAGCATGAAATCCTGCTTCGGATACGTATAAATTTTCAATACTATCAAATACTAAGGCAAAAGGAGATGATAATTGTGCTAAGGAAGCTTGTCCACCATCCCCTATATTTCCGTCTATACCAGTTCCTGCTATTGTACTTATAATTCCGGTATGAGAGTCAATTTTTCTAACAGTATGGGTATTGATATCCGAAAAATATAAATTACCCCCTTTGTCATAAATTAATCCGCAGATGTAGCCAACTTGTGCATTTATAGCTAACCCATTATCGCCCATATAACCCATTGTTCCGTTTCCTGCTATAGTTACAACAATACCTGTATGTAAATTGATTTTTCTTATTCTACCCCAAGTAGAAACTACCATATTACTGTCATTTGGCGATATAGCAGCAGCCCATAACCCCTTAAATGAGGCATTTGTTGCTAACCCTCCATCACCCGAATCAACAGTGCCGCTGTTTCCTGCTATTGATTTTATATAGTATTTCGATTGTGCAAAATTTGTTGAGGACAATAAAATCAAAACAAAAAATGAAAAAATAAATTTATTTTTATTCATAATACTTAGTTTTTGGCTATTACAAATTTACTTGTATACTGTTTACCGTTACAAATTACTTTTGCAAAATAAACACCATTAGGTAAATTTTCAACAATATAATCATTTTGGTTGGCAGCAACTTTTGTAGTACTAACAATTTTACCGTCTATATCAATAATTTCAGTTGTTTTTTCTATGTCATTTGGTAAATTTATAAATCCGATTTTGATATTTCCATTGCTTGGATTTGGAGAAACATCAATTTTCATGTTATTAGATTTATTCTGGTTTATTAATCTTAATCCTTCACTGTGGCAACTAGTTTCCATTACATCATTAAAAGACGTAATAAAACAACTACAGGTTGTACAGTCATCAAAAACAATGGTAACTTTAATTACGTAGTTCCAGTTTTGAACAAAACAATTATTGAAAATACTTGGTGTTGCAATTTGGTAATGGAATAATTGTCCTTGCATTAAATTAGTTATTGGGCTAAATATATAAACTGCCGAACGTGAATATTGTGCATTGTATTGCAAATAACCATGATGAGCTAAATTATTAAAATCAGTATAATCGTGTAAGGGCATAAAATTTCCTAAGTTGGCGCTTGGCTGATTAGTAGTAGAACATGTTGTTCCAAAATCAAAATAAACTAAATCCATGGTAACCGAAGATACTACATTGCCATTTGTTTCAATACTAAAATCACCATCAATTTGGTTGGAACTAGAAATATGAGAATTTAAATCTGAAATATTATAACTTTTATTACAGCCACATTCACAATTTAAAACTAACAAATCAAAGCATTTAACTACAGATATTTGCTTACAATTATCTGAATATGAAACACAAATGTGATGCAGACCTGGGGCATTGGCGTAGTAATTAAAATTAGAACCACCTATTTGCGGATTACCATCAACTGTCCATTGAATATTCTCTCCGAAGCAAGATTCACAACCTACAGGGAATGAAATAGAATAATTTACATTATTACCAACACAAACAGATGATGGAGAATTAGAATAAATAGGAAAGCATTCATGTGGTGTACATTCAATTACATTTACGTAAAAATCCCAACAATCTCCACCAATTACTGGGTTATTTGTTCCTGCAATATTTACACGAACCAAAAAAGTCCCAATATTATTAAATTGGGCTTGTATTGGTGGGTTGATTGGTGATGTTACATTTGCTTGATTCGGCGAACCACCCCCAAAATCGAAATCAACATTACCTGAAAACCAAGTAATTTTTATGTCTAAAGATTGTCCTTTACAAATTGTAATTGTTGGGTGGGTTGATGAGTTTCCATTATTATCGCAACTTTGGCTTCCTAAAAAAGAAATTCCATTTGATGGATTCCCTGTTTGTGTGATGGTATATTCCCAAATTGGAACAGCATAACTTTTTAAAGGGTTAATACAAATAATAGAAACGAAAATAGAAGAAATAAATGCTCCGAAGAGTACTGTTTTTAGTAATTTTTTTTTGATAGCATGAAAATATTCTCTAAGATTTTTAAAACATTATTACACTATTAAATTTGTTTTAGTTTAACTGAAAATATTTTAGTTTTACTAAAAAATACGACCATGATAAAAAACAAAACCATTGAAGCTGTAAAAAAACAAATTGGCGAAAACTTACGAGAAATAAGGCTGAGAAGTAAAATTGAAGTGAAAAAAATATGTAATGATTTAGAAATTTCACCAGCAGCTTATAGTAATATTGAACGTGGTGTTTCAGATTTAAATATTAGCAAAATCATAATTTTATCAGAATATTTTGGTGTACATTTTAGCAGTATTTTATCAATTGATAATGTTACAAATTATAATTTTGTACCTCATAATACCAGCACTGGAACACAGCATAATAGCCAAATTACCCACCAACAATTGGATGGATATTTGTCGACTATTGAAGTATTAAAATCTGAAGTAGAATTTTTGAAATCTCAGAATAATGAGCTGATGACTAGTTTATGTGGTTCAATAAATAAAAAATAATTTGCGATACGTAATCGAAATAGCATTTGATGGTACTAATTATCATGGTTGGCAAAATCAACCCAATGCTATTAGTGTGCAAGAATTATTAGAAAAAAATGTTTCTACATTGTATCAGCAAAAAATGATTTTGGTAGGTGCAAGCCGCACCGATGCTGGGGTTCACATCAAACAAACCTATGCTCATTTTAATAGCGATGTTGAATTGCCGAAAGATTTTATTCGAAGATTAAATTTTATGTTGCCACCCGATATTGCAGTTAAAAATTTAAGACAAGTGCCCGATAATTTTCATACCAGATTTGATGCTATACAACGTGAATATCAATACTTAATTCACTACGAAAAAAATCCCTACTTGTTTAATCGGTCATACTATTTTCATTATGGCAGATTAAATTTGGATGTGATGAATGAGTGTGCTAAAAGCCTTACATCTTATCATGATTACGAAGCTTTTTGTAAACGCAAATCAGACAATAAAACTACATTTTGCAGAATTGATTTTGCTGAATGGACAATGCCCGATAACGATTCAATATTATTTACCATTAAAGCCGATAGATATTTACGAGGCATGATTAAAGGCTTAGTAGGCACTATGATAAAAGCAGGAAGAGGCATTTATACAGTTGATGAATTTAAGGAAGTGGTAGCTACTAAAAATAAACCAAAAGTAAGTTTTGCTGTACCAGGCTGTGCTTTATATCTTACCGAAGTACGCTATCCGGAAGGGTTTTATGAGTTGCCAATACTATAATACGCCTCAACAATTACTCCTCTGCTTCTTATTGTAAATTACTGAGAAAAAAGTTTAGGCAATTTTTGCCTACCATCTATTTAGTCAATCCTCAAAAAGTGATTTTACATAATTCGAAGTGGCATTGTAAAAATTAGCGTTAAGAAAATTTATCTGTTGAGCATAAAAAAGCAAAACTGTTTGAAGTCCCGATTTGAAAATCAAGGCGAAGTGAAACAAGCCGTAGTATTTTCATCATCGGGACAAGTTTTTTTGCTTTGAGCAGAGCATAAATTTTTAGCTAATTTTTACAGAGCCTTGACTTTTTGGTTCTTTTTTGTCAAGAAAAAAGAACAAGAAAATGCCAGGTTTTAACTGAAATAATTTGATATACGGCAGATTTTATTTTTCTTTTCTTGTCTTAATACAAGAAAAGAAACAAAAGAATTCCGAACCTTCGGAACAAGCCTCCAAAACAATAATTTGAAAATACTACGAATCAATTTTTTTGCAGCGAAATCGTGGTTTCTCTTAAAATACTTATTGGTATTGGCTTTTAAGGTACTGACTGGATTCGATTTCGCTAACTCAAAGCCACCGCATAAAATCGATTCTTGATTTTCTAAATTTTTGTTTTGATGGCAATTTAGCTCATGGTACTTTTTGAGGGACGACTATTTAGCCAACTCTTGCAATTGATTTTTGGTATGAATAAAAAACTGTTTTACTACAGGAAATAATTTGCCCGATGTTTCAACTACAAAATGCCCAATGGGTATTAAATACGTTACCGCTTTCGAATCGGTGGTTGATGAAGCTGGTAGCACATTTACATTCATCAGCATCCATATTATGCTACTAAAAACAGCAGTGGCAATCATCATTCCTACTATGCCGCCTGTAAGCTTGTTGGCAAAATTTAGCTCTACAGCTTCTAGCATACTTTCAATTAATTTGCCCAATAATCTGAATAAAATAATTACACCAATAAATAAAGCTACATAGCAAACTATGGGTGCCCAGGCGCTTTTCCAATTTACAAAAGCAATTATTTTTTGTGTAAAAAACATAGTTGCAAAAATGGCTGCCACATAGCCCACCAACGAAAGTGTAGCCATTACAATACCTTTAGTAAAGCCTTTATAAAAGCCTAATACTATTAGTAATAAAAATAAAATATCAATCGTCATTTTTTTTGAAAATTAATTACCAAATAATATTCATCAACACTTTACTTTTTTCAGGATAATCGGTATTGAAATGCAAGCCACGGCTTTCTTTTCTAAACTCGGCGCATTTAGTAATTAAATATGCCACGGTTATTAAATTTCGTAACTCGAATAATTGTGGCGATACGGTTGAACTATGATACAATTGTTCGGTTTCTTCCCACAACAAATCTATTCGTTTCATGGCTCGTTGCAGGCGTACATTGCTACGCACAATGCCCACATAATCGCTCATAATGGCCTGAATTTCTTTCATGCTTTGTGTTATCAGAATCATTTCATTTGGCGTTGATGTGCCTTCGGTGCTCCAATCGGGTAATTGATGATGAACAAAAGTTTGTTCTATGTTTTCTATTGTTTTTAAATAACTGCGATGAGCAAAAACCATGGCTTCTAACAACGAGTTTGATGCTAAACGATTAGCACCATGCAGCCCTGTGCTAGCACATTCGCCGCAGGCAAATAAATTTTTAATGGATGATTGTCCCCATTCATTTACTTTAATACCACCGCAGCTATAATGCGCCGCTGGTGCTACGGGTATCATTTGTTTCATCACATCAATACCGATGCTTAAACACTTGTTGTATATGTTTGGAAAGTGTTGTACAAAATCATCAATATCAATTTGTGTACAATCTAAATATACACTTTCATCACCATTGCGTTTCATCTCATTATCAATAGCTCGGGCTACAATATCTCGTGGGGCAAGCTCTTCACGGCTATCATAATTTTTCATAAAGGCTTCGCCTTTTCGGTTTCGTAAAATACCGCCTTTGCCTCTTACGGCTTCGGTAATTAAAAATGATGGGCTTTCGCCAGGATGAAATAAAGCAGTAGGATGAAACTGAATAAACTCCATATTTTCAATTCTGCCTTTGGCTCGATACAACATCGCTACACCATCACCTGTGGCAATTCGTGGGTTAGTGGTAGTTCTATACACTTGCCCTACGCCGCCCGTGGCAAGCATTGTAATTTTTGCTACTACTTTTTCTATTTGATTATTATGTGTGTTTAAAACATATACGCCATAACATTCTACATCGGGTGTGGCTTTGGTAACCAATTGCCCCAAATGATGTTGGGTAATAATATCTAACACAAAACAATGTGTAATTATTTTAATGTTGGGCTGCTGTTTAATTTGATTCAACAATGCCCGTTCAATTTCTTTGCCTGTAACATCTTTATGATGCAGTATTCTAAATTCCGAATGTCCGCCTTCTTTTCCTAAATCAAAATTTCCTTTTTCACCTTTATCAAATTCGGCTCCCCAACTTATCATTTCATTAATGCGTTCAGGCCCTTCTTTTACCGTTATATCAACAATAGCTTCATTACATAAACCATCGCCAGCAATTAATGTATCGCTAATGTGTTTATCATACGAATCGTTCATGAAGTTGGTAACACCTGCAATACCGCCTTGTGCATACTTGGTATTGCTTTCATCTTCATCGCTTTTGCTGATGATTAAAATTTGTATATCGGGTTTTGCTTTAGCGGTTTTTAAAGCATAGGTTAAGCCTGCAATGCCGCTTCCAATAACCAGTACATCGGTGGTAAGCATAATTTAAAAATGGGTTATGATAGACTTCTTCGAAAAATGCTTATTAATGACCTCATCTTTATCTTCTCCAATAGAGAAGAATGGTATTTTCCGAATAAGTCTAATGAAAAAGAAAACAAAGATAAACGGGAAATGTTACCGCTTCACCATCTTTTGATGCCAAACCGAATTACCACTTTGCACCTCAACCACATAAATAGCTGGTACTAAATTTTTTGTTGAAAATTGTACAAACTGTTTGTTGTTAAATGATTGATTCATTAGTTCAGCACCATTCAAATCTAATATTTTTATCGTACCGCTTTTAATAGTTTTGCTAAACTGAATTTTTAATTCATCGTGTACAGGGTTAGGAAACAGTTGTGTTTGTTTTAATTCATCAACATTATTTATACCTGTGGTAAAAATAAATTTACAAGCTGATGTATCGCTGCAAAGCTCGGGCAGTGTGGTAATGATGGCAGCATAGTAGCCACTTTGTGGTGGCAACAAAGTATCGTTGGTAGCGCCAGGCACAAGGCTTTGGCTTACACAATCGTACCATTTAAAAGTAGAGTTGGTAGCATGGGCAATCAACATTTCGTTGCCTACGCTTACACTGGTATCAACAGGAATTACAGCCGCTGAAAGCGTTAATGTATAAACAGTATCGCAGCTTGTATTACTAAAAATAGTATCGGTAAATATGCCCGATGTGGTGTACATTTTTCCATTAAAAATAAATCTACCACCTTTGCATACCACACCATTTATGCTAATGGGTTCTTCGGTTTTTATAGCCAAGTTTAATGTTGTGATAGAATCGCAACCTACATAATTTACCAATGTATCTTTAAAAATTCCTGCTGATGAATACGGTTTACCATTAAACAAATACGATTCATTTTTGCAAATGGTAGTTGATGTAGATACCAATGATGGCTGATGAACGTAAATGGTTTGAGTGTCTGTTTTTGATGCACATACATATCCATTAAATGTTTCGGTAGCGGTTAAATAATAATTGGTAGTTGAGCTTGGCGTTGCCATCGGATTTGGAATACTTGAGTTACTTAAATTAGAAGTAGGCAGCCATGAATAAACATAATTATTGCTACTACTTGGTGTATAGCCTATGGTTAAAGGCTTTCCAACACAAAAATTTAATGCTGTAAATTTAGGAAGCGAAGGAGTGGCATGCACATTTATTGTAATTCTTGTGAACGTTCCATTTATAAACGGAGAGTTACTATAACTAGAATTTCCTAAATAACATCTATAATAAAACGAATTATTTACCTGAATTGAACCAGCTACTTGACATACATAAACATAACGATATAGTTGTTGCGTATTTGAAAATAAACTAACTCCTGAGCTATTAAATACATTTATGTTTAACCCTTGATAACGAATAATACTTGCACCAGCAAGATAAGCTGTATCAAACTCTAAAGTGTCTCCCACACAACATTCAAGTGTTGAATTAATAGAAATAGAAGGATTTAAAGAAATCCCATAATTGTTTTTGAGAAGGGTTATTTGAGGGAAAAGTTGGTAAGGAAGGCAAGAATGTGAAGCACCACCAAATCCACCACCACTACTATTGCTTCCTGTACAACTTGGAGCACAGGCACTTCCACCACCACCGCCACTAATTGACGAAGTATCGCAAACAGTTGTAAAATAAAATTGAGGATTTGTTGAAGAAGTAGGATACCATTTAAATGTCCAACTATTCGAACCATTGGTTGAATTTTTATGACTGACATATTGCTTTCCACCGCTTAGTGTTATTTGAGTAGTGTTTGCATTTACAATCATAAAACTTCCAGATGTTGCAGTCATTTGAAAACCAGCAATGGGTGCAGAAGGCAATTTCAAAGTAATTGTTATTGTATCTACAATATTTGGAGTCTTTGTGTTATCATACATGTAATCTATAAAAGGAATTGGAATGCCAGTGCCACGATATTGCTCACCATAAAATCTAGTTGAAATTATCAACGAATCAGTACAAGCTACTCCACCAGTTCCGCTTCCACCATGGCAGCCAGCTTGGGCGCAAGTGGTTTCGCCAGGTGCACCTGTATTGCCTACGGGTGGCGTTAAAGAGTGTGATTGTAAAATATTTATTGAGCTTATTAACCCAATACAAATTGCCAACAACGATAACAGTATTTTCTTTTTCATAAAATTATTTTAGTGTTTTTTCATAGTTTAAAAATATACTATTTATCTTTAGTTCGCAAAAAAAATAATGTTTCAAATTCTACAACATAAAAATAAGGCTTATCTACTACTAATTTTTTTTCTATTTGCATTCTTTTTTTCGTGCAATAAAGAAAAATTTACAAGCGATGAAATTACTGCTATTACTGATGTTGTAATGGCTCAATCCATTTCTTCATCGTTTCAATCTATAGCCGAACAAGCCCATACTTTTGATGTTTCAAATGTTGCTGCATCATCTTCTGCTGCAATTATTTTTTTGTTAGATACATCGCATACAAAATCTACTTCTGATTTATTAAATATTGATTTTGGTACTTCGGCTGTATTGTGTAGAGATAATAAATATAGAATGGGCAAAATGATAGTGGCTTATTCAAAAGGTTTTAAATCGGGCTTTACAGATGTAGAAATTAGTTTTGAAAACTATGCCGTGGGCAATTCAGCATCGGCATTAAATAAAATTGAAAACAGCAGCAGCCAAAAAATTATTTGTAATGGCTTTAATGCAAAAGGTTTTAATGTGTGGACTTTTAACACCCATTTATCTATCACAAAATCATCGGGCAATAAAATTGTTTATACAGATAATGGCAGCCGTACACAAATCAGCGGCGATGCCTTAGCATTAAGTTGGGATAATAAATTTCAGTATCAATTTACATCAAATTGCACCGCCTCAAATAAAATTGAAATCAGTACATCTATCAGCAATAATAAATTTTTTGTAAAAGATTTTTCATGTGCTAAGCCTTATAATCAAGGCATCGAAATAGCGCATACCTCATCTTTTAAAAATGATATAGCTATTGATTTTGGTGATGGTTCTTGCACCAATAATTCTGTTGAAATTCAAAAAGCTTATACTAAGCAAATTTTAAGTTTGGAGTAGTTGTTTTTTCTTTTTTTCGTATTCATTAAGGAGCAAAATTACTTTGCATCAAAATGCCGTAGAGCATACCGCCATCAAAAATTAAATTTAGAAAATCAAAGTATGATTTTGTGCGGTGGCATTGCGTTAGCGAAATCATAGCTAGCGAAATAATTGAAGTTTAAATTTAAAACAAAGCGAATTAGAACTATTGATTTCGCTGCTAAAAAAATCAGACTGTAGTATTTTCAAATTTAAGTTTTGGAGGCTTGATTTTTTGTTTCTTTTGCATCAAGGCAAAAGAAAAATAAACATCTAAATTTAATCCTCACATGTTTTCAAAACCTGTCAGGATTTTAATCTTCTACCTGATAAATATCTGGTAAGTTTCTACCATAGCCATCGTAATCTAAACCAAAGCCTACAATAAAATCGTTAGCAATACTAAACCCTGTGTAATGCACATCAATCTTATGTTGTAAAGCCGCAGGCTTTTGAATTAAGGAAGCAATTTTGATAGAAGCAGGTTGATGTTCGCTTAATTGTTTTAGCAATTCGTTCATGGTATTGCCAGTATCTACAATGTCTTCAACAATAATAATATGCTTGTTTACAATGGGTACATCTAAGCCGATAATAGAAGTTACTTTGCCTGTAGATGATGTGCCGCTATACGAAGCTACTTTTACAAATGTAATTTGCGAAGGCATATTTATTCTTTCAAATAAATGCGCTGCAAACATAAACGAGCCATTTAAAATAGCGATGAATAAAGGCTCTTTATCGTGATAATCTACATTGATTTGTTGCGCCAATTCAGCAATTCTACCCATTATTTTTTGGTTGCTTAAATAAGGGCGAAAGCTTTTATCTTTTACCTGAATGCTCATCTTAAAAATTAATTACGGGTATAATGTTGCGAATATTTTTTACTACCCGAAGCCGAAGCACTGGTGGTAGATTTTTTCTTCGGTGTTGATTTAGCAACTACACTTGTTTTTGATTTAGTAGCATTATTTTTAGCCATAGTGCCATTTTTTGATGTGCTTGTTTTTTTATTTTTTGCTACTGATTTGCCATAACTAATATTGTGCAATTTAGCTCTTGTATATCTGCTTCGTGTACGGCTACTGTATACTGGTTGTGCATTACCAGGCACAGGTGTAGTTGTATAACCATTAGTTGCATCGCTTACATTTGATACATTCCAATGCACTACAGGATAGGTTTCGGCATTCACTTTTTCATCATTAGCATTTACTTCGGCAGTTGGTAAATTAGCTGATGGGGAAGAACTTGAATTCAAATTTTCGGTTGATGCTACTTCAGTTTGTTTGCTACGTTTCATTAATGCAATACCACTTACCGACGACATATTTCTTACCGCATCATATTGTTGCAAATTATTTTCTTCAATATGTTTTATAACGATAGAAGCATAAGAAGGATTGGTAGCATAACCAGCTTTGCGCAAGCCAATTGCCCAACCTTTATAATCTGTTTTATCTAATTCGAATAAAAAATTATAACGTGATGCCGTTTTTAAAAAGTTGCTATGATCAACGTATGAAAGTGAATCATTGTCATACACTCTGAAACATTCGCCTTTTGCATCATCATCATGGTAAGTAAATTTTCCCATCCAATTGCTTTTGCATTTAATGCCAAAATTATTGTTCGAACGCAAGTACAAAGGACTTGTGCCAGCCGCAGTTTCTAATATACCTTGCGCTAATGTAACACTTGCAGGTACGCCAGTACGAAGCATTTCGGATACAGCAAAAGCTTTATGCGATTCAACATAACTTTCAATTTGTTCTTTAGTTTGAGCAAATGTTGAAACAGAAATACAACTTAGAATGGCGCAGAATAAAATTATTTTTTTCACTATCATATTCGGTTTATTTTTTAATTTATTACCACATAGATTCAATAGATTTAGAGTAGCTTTATTTTACTAAAATCGCTTTCATTCTATGTAAATGCGAAGCATCTATACAATTCTTCAATTAATAAAATTTCAAAATAGTTGCTCACAGAAAACTTTGTTTAAAAGTGCAATCAAAATTCAATAATGCAATTCCTATGTGCCTATGTGGTTAAAATTTTATGTTGTTAAATTGTTTTTCAAAAGTAATTATTTTTTTCGCATGATGTTTAATCCATCTCTTACAGATAGAATCAAACTTTCAACACGATTATCATGGCTGACTTTTTTATTGAACGCATCAATAATGGCTGTGGTGCTATCCATATTTTCATATAATACTTTTCCTTTCCACAATACATTGTCGGCAATTATCCAACCGCCACTTTTTACTTTATCAATTACCAAATCAAAATAGGTTGCGTAGGCTGGTTTATCAGCATCAATGAATACTACGTCGAAATCCGAATTAAGTTGCGGAATAATTTCACGGGCATTGCCATAATGCACTTTTATTTTTTCGGCAAAACCACTTTCTGCAAAATATTTTTCATGAAACCATTTTAATTCATCATTCAATTCAATGGTATCAATCGTTCCGTTTTCGGTTAATCCTGCTGCCCAGCAAATAGTTGAAAAACCTGTAAAAGTACCAATCTCTAAAATTTTTTTGGGCTTAATCATTTGGCTTAGCATCTGTAATAAAATACCTTGCTGATGCCCCGAAACCATCATGGGCGAAAGCGTTCGCAGATGTGTATCACGATATAAATTTTGTAACACAGCCGACAATGGCGAACTATGTCGTTCGATATAATTGTTTAAAGTTTCGTCCAATAAATTCATTTTTTTTAATTATTTCTTCAAATGTTTTATCACTTTATCAAAATCCGATTCCATTAATTTATCCTGCATCAATGTATATTTTTCAAATTCTTTTTCAGCTAAAGCCAGTGCAACTTCATGCGATATTTTGCCATGATGATGTAAAATAGCCTCTTCGTTAAATTGCAAAAAGGCATCTAATTTTATTGTCCAATCTTTCATCGTCATGGCAATTCCTTTTTTGGCCTGGCTTTCAGCATAATCTAAATACATGTTTACAATTCTGTTCAAACCATCCAATTCATTTTCATTCAAGTAATTTTTTACAATGCCTATATCTGTTTTTCTTATGCTTCCTTTTGGTGCATTCTTCCATGTAGTTAAGCCCATATTTTCTTTAGTGCTATCTACTCTTGTGGCAATTAATTCGGCAGCAGTTTGTCCTGTAATTGCCCAATGCAATTTGTTTTGAACGGTTGCAAAAAAATCTTTTGTGGCTTGTGCATCAACAGCATAATCGGCGCTGCATTGCGAAAATATATCGGTAATTTTTTGATAAAATCTTCTTTCGCTGCTGCGTATATCTCTTATTCGGGCAAGCTGTTCTTCAAAATAATCTTTACCAAAAATGTTGTTCGGGTTTTTCAATCGTTCATCATCCATTGTAAAACCTTTGATGATGTATTCCTTCAATCGTTCGGTAGCCCAAATTCTGAAAGCTGTAGCCTGTGTGCTGTTTACTCGATAACCAACCGAAATGATAGCATCAAGATTATAGAATTCTATCTGCCTGTTTACAATTCTGTCTCCTTCTGTTTGAACTTGTGCAATTTTTGCACAAGTTACTTCCTTGTTCAACTCATTCTCTGAATAGATATTTTGGAGATGTTTTGTAACCACACTTCTATCTACACCAAACAAGTCGGCTATTTTTTGTTGGGTAAGCCAAATGGTTTCGTTTTGTAAATAAATTTCAATTTTTACTTTTCCATTGGGTGTGGTATAAAGTAAAAATTCAGTTAAGCCCTCTTTTATTGCGATTTGCTTTTTTGCCATTTACAAATAAATATTTTTTACCCCTTCGCCTCATAATGCAATACCGAACAATTTTGTGTGGCAAATATTTTTTTAGCCACACGTTGCACATCTTCAACCGTTATTTTTTGATAAAAATCAAAATCAGTATTTATTCTTTCGGCACCAAATAATAATTCGTAATAAGCCAAGCTAAAAGCTCGTTCGCCCAAATCAATATTGCTAAACTGAAAAGTAGATTCAATTTTGTTTTTCACTTTTTGCAATTCAGTTTCTTCAATTTTTTCTTCCGATATTTTTCTTAACTCTTCCCAAATTGCATTTTCGGCTGTTTCGAAACTTACGCCTGGCAATAGTTTGCCGCTTACTTTTACTAAACCTGGATCGTGATTACCCGTGTGATAACAGTTTACACCAATAAATAATGGATTTTCCATTACCAACTTTTGATACATGCGGCTGCTGTTTCCATTCGATAATAAATCGGTTAAAATATCCATCGCATAAAAATCTTCGCTCGTTCTTTCGGGGCAATGAAAAGCCATGTATAATGCATTAGCTGGCACTTTGCGTTGAACCGTTAATTTTTTCAATTCTGTTTGCACAGGTTCAACTGCAATATTTCTTTTTGCTATATCGCCACTTGGAATATCAGCAAAATATTTTTCAACCAATGACAATATTTCTTCGGCTGTCATGGGGCTACAAACCGCTAATACAGCATTATTTGGTAAATAATGTTTTTTGAAAAATGATTTTACATCTTCCAAAGTAGCTTCTTCAATATGCTTTAAATCGGCACCAATTGTAGGCCAGCGATAGGTATGTTTTGTAAAACAAAGCTTCGTCATTAAATGCGAAATATCGCCATAAGGCTGATTGATATAATGCTCTTTAAATTCTTCTGAAACCACTTTGCGTTGGGTTTCCAACGATTCGGGGTCGAATGCTAAACTCAGCATTCTATCCGATTCTAACCACAAAGCTGTTTCGATATTTTGCGAAGGAATTACTTCATAATAATTAGTAATATCGGTATTGGTAAAAGCATTGTTTTTGCCACCAGCCATTTCTATGGGTTCATCAAAAATGGGAACATTTACCGAGCCACCAAACATTAAATGTTCGAACAAATGTGCAAAGCCAGTGCGGCTTTCATCTTCATCTCGGCTACCTACATCATATAATACATTTACAGCCGCCATGGGCGTTGTAGTATCTTGATGGATAATAACTCGTAAACCATTTTTTAAAATATGCTTCGAAAAATCAATTGTATTCATGGTGCAAAAATAGAATGGAATTAGTTGGCTTTTGGAATTATTGAATACTATTTAATAACTTTTAAAAAGCGGAATTTACTTTTTCATCGCCTCGTATAATACTTCCTGAATATTGGTTCGGATGCCCATGGTAATAATTTTTTTATTCTCGGCTTCGGGGTAAACTCGGTTTGATAAAAACACAAATACTAAATTATATTTTGGGTCAACCCAAGTGCTGGTGCCTGTAAACCCTGTATGACCAAAGGTTTCAACCGATGCACTTTTACACATTGGCGATGCCAAATTTGGGTTTGGTTCTTGTTTATCAAACCCTAATCCTCTTCGTGATACATTACTTTGCTTGGCTGTAAAATATTCTACTGTTTCTTTTTTCAAAAATCTTTTGCCTTTGTATT
>JBEEMV010000276.1:0-5632 GCA_041192505.1 Bacteroidota bacterium | reverse complement strand
GCAACCATTTAATTTTAAAAGCGATAGTTTTTTAGTTAGCGAAATGATTGATGTAGGAGCCAATTCTTTTCCTACTTTTTTTGATTATGATCATGATGGATTAAATGATTTAATCATCAGTAGTGGCGGCACTTTAGATACTGCTATTCATAATAGTTATGCGCAGTTGTTTTTATATAAAAATATAGGCGCAGCTAATGCAGCTAAATTTAAATTAATAAGTAATGATTGGTTGCATTTATCATCTTTGCTTCAACCGTCATTAGCGCCAACATTTGGCGATATAGATGGCGATGGATTGCAAGATGCAATTGGCGGTTTAATCAGCGGCAAACTTTTATTTCTTAAAAACACTGGCACAATCAATAGTCCTCAATTTGTATTGCAATCTTCCACCTATCAAAACATTGATGTGGGCGATTATGCAGCACCACAATTATTTGATTTTAATAATGATGGCTTGCTAGATTTAGCAATTGGAAATATGTTGGGCAATATCAGTTATTACAAAAATATCGGCACTAAAAATTTGCCTTTGTTTACACTTATTACCTCTAACTTTGGAGGTGTAGATGTAAAAGAAAATGGCGATGTAACAGGCTTTGCAGCGCCTTGTTTTTTTAGATTTACCAGTACTTCGCCATTAAGCTTATTAGTGGGCAATGCTAAAGGACATGTATTTCAATATGATAATATAAGTAGCAATTTGTTGGGCAATTTTACTTTGACTTCTAATTATTTTTCTCAAATCAATTGTGGCGAATTTGCTACACCAACCGTTAATCAATTAGTAGGAAATGATTCGGTTGAAATTGTTTGTGGTACAAGCCGTGGTGGTTTGCAAATGTATTCTAACGGTGGTGTTCCGTTTGTAAGCCGAAATGAAATTTCATCTGTAAAAAATGGATTGAAAATTTATCCAAATCCTGTTTCGCAGTCAATAGTTATTAGTCATCAGTCATTGGTAAATACAATTGAAATTACGGATGTGTTGGGCAGAGTTGTATTTCAACAAATCAAAAACTCATTAACTCAACAAATACAAATAGATGTATCAACTTTACAAAGCGGAATTTATTTTATAAAAGCAATGGATGAAAAAGGTAATGTGATGAATGGAAAATTTGTAAAAGAATAAATGCTTCTTCATTTATTTCACACCTAAAAAAGTAGCAATAAAAAAATCCTCAACCTTTTCAAGTTGAGGATTTTTTATTTTCAAAACAATTAACTTATTGTCCGCCCATTAATTGACTATATCTCATTTCTAAAGGACGGAATTCTGCATCTAATTTCTTACTATAAGTGGTATCTCTGTTTTCAGCAGCAAAGCGTTGAATACTTTGCATAGCATACAAACATTCTTGCACATCTCTATTATACAAGCCTTTAATTTTATCGGGTTCCATATTAAAATAAATGGCTACTTCTTTACGTGATGATTTCAATAATTCTTCGGCTATAGCATGTGCCTTATCGGGTGCACCAGCTTTGTAATAAGTATCTACAAATGGTAATACATATACGGTGTATGGCACTTCAATAGAAGGCAACATTTTTATGCATTTATCTAATACTTCAATGGCTTCTTGTTTTCTGCCTTCTATTACTAATTGCTCGGCTAATCTACCCATATTGCTTTGTAAATTAACAGCCATACGCATAGCAGTTTCATCTAAGTACACATTTTTGTTTTGTATGCCGCCAAATAAATATTTGTTCATCACATTATCTTTCATCAAGTTTGTATTTACAGCACCCGTCATTGGGTACATGGTATGTTGCTTGTTTTTGAAAGGTGTAAGTCTTACAATCATACCCGTTATTTCCATGTATTCATCTAATCCTTGAAAAGCATCGGGGCTTGATGATACAGTAAAACAGATAGGGCGTTTCCAATTATTTTGAGCAATAATATCTAAAGTGAATAAATCATTTTTTAATAACATACCACTTGTTTTTATTTTCCAAGCAATGGTAGCTGGAAATTTAACCGAATCGCTTGGGTTAATACCTTGTGCTCTACAATTAGCTTCGCTTACAGGCGTTGATACATTTTGTACAGGCCAGTAGTTCATCGTTTCGCCCGATTGTAATGGCAATTGTGCATTAGGATCATCGCTAAATACAAACTTCATTACATCGGCTAAGTTATACGCCGAATTTTGGTCGAATTTCTTGGCATCATAATATTGTAAATAATCTCGGTTTTGCCCACGATATTTGTCTGGCGTTACACTAATAGGCACAATATCAGCATGATTATTTTTGTGTGATAAAGCTTCTACATACCAATCAACACCCAATAAACTTAAGTTAATAATCCTAATATCATCACGAATACCTTCTACCTCTTGAGCATACCAAAGCGGATAGGTATCGTTATCGCCTTGTGTAAATAGGATGGCATTTTTAGGGCACGATTCTAAATAGTTTTTAGCAAATTCTAATGCTGTATATCGTGTGCTTCTATCATGATCGTTCCAACCATCTTTAGCCATTAAAAACGGAGCCGAGAAACATAACACCGTAGCCAAACCAGCACCAGCAGCACCTTTAACTCCTTTTTTATTAATAAAATCGTATACCGCCATTACAGCTAAGCCCAGCCAAATACATAAAGCATATACCGACCCTGCATAGGAGTAATCACGTTCACGGGGTTGTAATGGTGTTTGATTTAAATATAATACAATAGCTAAACCTGTAAAGAAGAATAGCAACATTACTACAAACCAATCATTTTGATTATTTTTTAAATGATAGAAAAAGCCGATAAAAATTAGAATCAATGGAATTAAATAGAATTTGTTAGTGCCTTTATTGTTTTCATAAACACCGCCCATGGTAGATGAATCAACATCTAAAATAGTATGATCAATGGCAGGAATACCTGTAATCCAGTTTCCATCCCTGTTATTGCCATGCCCTTGAATATCATTTTGTCTGCCACTAAAATTCCACATTAAATATCGGATATACATAAAGTTAACCTGATAGGTAAAGAAGAACTTCATATTATCGCTCATACTTGGTTTATCTTGATCGGCTAAGTTTAACCAGCTTTTATAAAATCTAACATGATTTTGATCATTGCCATCCCAAATACGTGGAAACAACATTAAATCTTCATCTTGATAAACGTATTCACGTTTTACACCAATAGTATCATAACGATGTTTGGCTTCATTACGACCCCATTTAATTCCATTATCATCAGTTTTATATGGATGAGCAGTAAAATCGGGTCCTTTAAACAATGGGCTTTCGCCATATTGTTCACGATTTAAATAACTTAATAAGCTATAAGCATCTTCAGGATTATTCATATCAATTGGCGGATTGGCAGCACTACGAACTGGCACCATTAACACAGCCGAATAACCAATAATAATAAATGATACTGATAATAAAAATGTATTAGCAATGGTATGATTGTTTTTATGCGTATACCATAATCCAGCGGCAATACATGCGGCAATGATTACAAAAAAGAAAGTTGCACCACTATGAAAGCCCATGCTAAAACCATTCACAAACAATCTATCAAACCAAGCTGCTAAAGCTGGTATTTTTTGAATAATACCAAATTGTACAAAAGCCAACAAAGCCGCACCCACAGCAAATGTTACTACTAAACCTTTAGTACTGCGTTCGTATCTTTTAAAATAATAAACAAATGCAATGGCAGGTATAGTAAGTAAATTTAATAAATGCACACCAGTTGATAAGCCCATTAAAAATGCAATTAACACAATCCATTTATCTGCATTGCGTTCATGTGCATGGTTTTCCCATTTTAATATAGCCCAAAACACGATAGATGTAAAAAACAACGACATGGCATAAACTTCGCCCTCAACCGCCGAAAACCAAATAGAATCGGCAAAGCAAGCTGCCATAGCGCCTACTACCCCACTGCCCATGATGGCCCATAATCCGCCACCTTCAGGTTCTCCATTTTCATTTTTAGCTACCATCTTTTTTGCTAAAGCTGTAATAGTCCAAAACAAAAACATCATAGCCATACCTGTTGATAGTGCTGATGAAAAGTTTACCATTAAGGCTACTTTTTGCAAATTGCCACCTGCTAATAAAGTAAACATGTGAGCAATAAATAAAAATAAAGGTGCTCCTGGCGGATGCACTACTTCCATTTTTAACGAACCGGGTATAAACTCACCACAATCCCAAAAACTTACTGTAGGTTCCATTGTTAAAGCATACACAATAGTGGCTGCAATACCTACGCCCCAGCCTAAAATGTTGTTGATTTTTTGATAATTCATTAATTAAATTATAAGAGGTTAAATGTTTTTAAAGTTGATGTTGAACGCAAATCAAATTCAATTTATTTTATACCAAATTGTATTTGCCCCGTATTTACTATTCTATTAACAATTAACAGAATATTTTTTTTTAGGATGCCAAAAGTAGAAAAAATTGTTGTTCTGTTTTAGTGGTTTAGTGTTTTTTATAACTAAATAGTATATTGACCCACTTTGGCATCCATCAATACTTTAAATGTAAACATGAAGTTAGCCTACCAAGCTGCATTAGATGGTGGCAAAGGGTTAAAAAAACTGCAAGCCATAGCCCGAAAAAATTTACTTACGGGTATGAGTCAATTAATGGCTTATGTACAATTTATAACAGGTGGCGATACCGCCAAAATAATAAGCAGTGGCATGGGCATAAAGCAAAGCCGTACGCCAGCCATATTGCCCGAAATGGTAATTAACCTAAAAGCATTTACAGGCGATGTAATAGGCACAGCTAAAATGCTTTGGAAGGCGCATGACAAAGTAAAATACTATGAAATACAATACACCACCACCGACCCTGGCAGCGGTTGGACACATTTAGGCGTAAGCTCTAAAAGCCGCTATACAGCCGAGGCGTTGCCTGCAAATGTACAAATATGGATTCGGGTGGCTGCTATTAACAGCGCAGGGCAAGGTGGCTTTAGCGAACCTGTGCAAGTATTTATTAAAGGCTAATACTACATAAATAATGGGGTAATAAAAAAGGCGAATCTGAATGGATTCGCCTTTTTTTATTTAATTATTTAATGCCCAATATTTATTTAACACTACCAAATACTTTTTGCAATAAAGCCGTTACTCTTGCTGCTGGATTGGTACGAATATTTTTTTCTTCTTCGGCTATTTTCAAAAACAAACCATCAATAGCTTTGCCAGTTACATAGCCTGTAAGATCAGTTGAAACTGGTGTAACCAAAGGTATTTTGTTATAAGCACTCATGGCATCGCCCCAATATTTTGTGGCATCGGTGCTTTTTAATGAGTTTTCAATTACTGGGCGAAATGCAGTGGTTAACTGCGAAGTGCAAGTACGTTTTAAATAATCGGTAGCACTTGTGCCACCTCCTTTTAAAATACCCATTGCATCCGAAAAGCTCATTTGTTTAATTGCATTCGAAAAAATTGGTGAGGCTTGCCCAGCAGCATTTTCGGCACCACGATTAATGGCTAAAATAGCTTTATCGCATAAATCGTTTAAGCCAATGGCTCTTAATTTTGTTTCTACATTTTTAGCTTCGGGTGGTATTAATATTTTAATAGCTGCATCTTTAAAAAAGCCATCTAAAGCAGTAAGTTTGCTCGAACCT
>JBEEMV010000275.1:0-4519 GCA_041192505.1 Bacteroidota bacterium | reverse complement strand
TATTTTTTTAGATAGTACCATAAACACTCCAATGATATTGGCTAAAGGTGTTGTTTTTAAATTTAACCGAACTCATTTAATTAATTATATGTTTCTACATGATTCAGCAACGATTTATGCAAGTAATTTTGATAATATTGAAAATGGATTCGAATTAAGTATTGCTGCTGACCATTATGGTAGAGTTTATGGTAATTTCATTAACGGTGCTTCTTATGGGGTGTTAACTCATTTTTCAGGTTTTAAGAATTTTAAATGGGGTGTAAGTTCTGATACTGCCGTTGGAGGAGGTTTTATGGCTATATGTTCCGATAAAAGAAACAACATATACGCTTCATTAAATTCAGGTAATTATGTTTCTATTCAAGGAATCACTTATTCATCAGGAACAAACATGGGTTATAATAATCAAATATTTCAATTTCACGACCAAGATAGTATAATTCAAAAAGTATTTCCTGACAGACCTGAACCTAATAATAATTATGTTCTCTATACTCACATAGCAACCAATGAAAAGGGGGATTTAATCGCTTCAGGGTTCAATGATATAACCTTTACAGCAGGACAAGATACAGCCTTTTTTAGTGGTGGAGTTAATGATATGTTTGTTATTAAATATGGTTACTCTTGCAGTAGCGATAGTGCTTTAATTGAGCCTGTTGCAACTGATGGATTAATAGCAACTTGTTCAATGGATAGCATTCATCTTGGATGGGATGATATTAGTAATATAGAATGGGGTTATCATATTTATAGAGCAGTAAATAATAGAAATGGTGTGTACCAATTAATTGCAAGCACACAAAAAAACGTAAATTCATTCTATGATAATACCATAAAAACAGATAGCAGCTATTATTACAAAGTAGCTGCATTTAACAATGTTTCGGATGGTGTGATTAGTAATATAGATAGTGTACTAAGCTGTAAGCCAAAAGGCATTAACGATTTTACTTACCATAAAAATGCGTTAAAAATTTATCCTAATCCAACACAAACAGGTCAATTTACAATTGACGTAAATGACGTAAATAACAGCAATGCACAATTACAAATCAGCAACTACATAGGTCAAATTTTAATTGACAAACAAATACAATTGCATCAAAATTTCAATCAATATAAAATTGATTTGAGTAATTATTCATCAGGTACATATTTGGTAACAGTTAAAACGTCAACAGGTATGTATAATCAGAAAGTGATGATGGTGAGGTAAGGAATCAATTATTAGTATGTGTAAGAGATTAAAAGCAAAATTACAAAGTGAACAACCTAGCAAAAATACAAGAGCAGCACACAGCAGGAATGGAATTCCAAGAAAAAAGTGGACAAAAATATAAGCGCATTAAGCAGCATTTTTTAATTGGTTAATGATTAATTGTTGATATTTTGATGTATTAGGCAGGGAGTTGCAAAGTCAAACTACATCGTACAATATTGCTTTTGCATCTAAAAAAGAATATACACTTGATGGGCGATTAGATAAATCAAGTAATGTATTTAATGTATTAAACACTGCTGCTAAAATTAATACTCAATATGCTTACGATGCTCAATTTGGCTATGTAAATAGCGAAAATTATAACAATGGTGTTGCTATCACTACACATGCTGTGAATGGATTAACATCAACATCTACTGCGCCCGATGGCAGCGTATTTGAAAAAACAAGCGATGCCATTGGCAATACAATAATAGCAAAAGACCCTGATGGAGCAGGTGGACAAAACCAAATAACTTACGAATACGATGCTGCAAGCCACCCAACAAAAATTATTAATCCAAGTGGTACTATTACGATGCAATATGATGCAGCAGGCAGACAAACCCAATTAACCGACCCTAATGCAGGTACTACACAATATGCCTATAATGATTTTGGCGAACTAAAATCGCAAACTAATGCAACAGGGCTAACCACCACGTTAACTTATGATGATTTAGGCAGACCACTTACTACCACTTTGCCCGAAGGTACTATTACTACCACTTATGATAATAAAACCAACGGTAAGGGCATGGCTGGTACTATTACATCTAATTTAGCTGGCTTTAATAATAGTATAAATTATACCTACGATAATTTAAGCCGAACCACACAAACCGATGAAGTGATAGGCAGCAATACTTATACCCACAAAACTGTGTACGATGCTACCACGGGCAGAGTAAACCAAACCGAATACCCAAGCGGCTTTAAGTTAAATTATAACTATAATAGTGATGGTGATGTACTAAAAATTAGCCGAGCCGATAATGGTAAAACAATATGGGAGAAAAAACATATAGATGATAATGGCAGAATGGACGAATACTATGTAGGCGATGCACAATTAATGGTGATGAAAACTACTTATGATGCTAACCAACAATTGCAAAACCAGTCGGCTAAAAAAGGCAGTACGTTTTTACAAAATACAGATTATGGCTTTAGCGCACAAACAGGCAATTTGGATATGCGCTATGATAATTTAAACACCACTACCACCCCAAAAGAATTTTTTGGGTATGATGCCTCCCAACAACTTACCAAAATAGAAATAGGAAGCACCAGCAGCGCTTTGGGCAATAGTGCCAATAGCTTTGTGATGCAAATGGATTACGATGCCAAAGGCAACATCATTGATAAAAGTGATGTAGGCAAATATTTTTATTACCACCCTCAGCCTAATGCACTTACGTATGTTACCCACCGTAACCAAACTGTAACACATACTTCACCCACTGATGATTATTATCGAGATGTAAATGCTATTAGCAATAACCAACAAGATATAACCTACAATAGCTTTGAACAGCCAGTTACAATATGTGAAAATGGCAATACCCTTACACTAAAATACGGCATTGATAAGCAACGCATACAAACCATATTAACCGATTCAAGTGGTGGTACAACCTACCAACGTACATTTGTAGGTGATTATGAAGAAGAAACTACAAGTACAGGTACAAGAAAAATACACTATATTAGCGGCGGCAGTGGTGGTTTAGTAGCTGTTTATATCATTAATGCTAACAATGTGGGTACAATGTATTTTGTACTGAAAGACCACTTAGGCAGCATAACAGCTTTAGTAGATGAAAGCGGCAACATAGTACAACGCTACGAATACACAGCATGGGGCAAACGTTCTTTAACAACTGATAATACAAGTACTGGTAAATACATTTTATACCGTGGCTATACAGGGCATGAGCATTTAGATGAATTTGCATTGATAAACATGAACGGCAGGCTATACGACCCTGTTGTTGGCAGAATGCTAAGTACCGATAATTATGTTCAAGGCGGCAGCCAAGGCTTTAACCGCTATAGCTACGTGCATAACAACCCAATGAAATATACTGACCCAAGTGGGGAGTTAATACTAATTGATTCATGGTTAAGTGGCTTCATTGGTGGATGGAGTCATGGTAATAAAAATGTATTCGGAAATAATGGAAAGTTAGAATATGCATGGGATGAAAGTCATAAAAGATTAAAAAATGATGTACGATTATGGGGCGGCTTATTAGCTACCGACCCAAGCAAAAGTAATCCTGCAAGAGCATGGGAATTAATTTCAAGATTTACTTGGCAATTGCCACAAACTGCTGTTGGGTTTTTATATACACAAGGAAGAAATGATGTAGGACGTGTTCAAGAGGTAGATTATTTTCATGGAGCCTCTATAGCTATTAAAAATCCAAATGAAGGAAAGTATGCAGGTAGTTCTGTAACTATGGGTAGTTTCATTACTTTAGCGAATGTTAAAGATGACCGTGATGCTCAAATAACAATCGGTGACAAAGGTTATACAACAATGCATGAGTATGGGCATTATTTACAAAGTAAAAAATCGGGTCCATTATATTTTTTCAAATATGCATTGCCCTCAGCAATTGGTGATGCCGATTGGACGGAGATTGATGCCAATACTCGATCAGCCAAGTATTTTCATAAAATTGACAATAGTTTCAATTGGGTTGAAGTATCAAATGATAGATATCGAATTTTAGCTGACCATGAAATTAATCCCTCGTTTAAAGAATATTCTTTATTTTTTATTCCTACGGTAATGCTATTTACACCACTTGCTCCAATTGGAGTTGTTTTATTAGCGACTGACTTAACTTTAATCACCTCAAAAAATTATACAAAGCCATGGTAAATAAAAATATTTTTATTTTGTTCTTATTTTCTATTTTTCTTATAATCGTTAGATGTAGAACAAACAAGAACTGTCCTAAGAATAGCCATAATTCTATTCTAATAGCAAATAATAGTAATCTCACTATAAATTGGCGTTTATTTGGTGTTGATTCAATTTATAAACTTAACGGAACTGCATATGATGAAATGTTATCATCAAAACAAAGTACAAATTATAAGATAAGAACAGAAACTTGTTGGGAAGAGGAGTTTAGAGGAGGAACTTCTTTATATTTTTTAATTTTTCACAATGATACAGTTCAGTCAATCGGTTGGCAAAAAATTAGTGGGACTAATAGAGGACTAATCAAAAAAGTA
>JBEEMV010000274.1:0-7407 GCA_041192505.1 Bacteroidota bacterium | reverse complement strand
ATGATGTATTACAAAAAACTAAAGAGTTTGCTGCCACACACCCAAATGCTGAATGGATACAAGGTAGAGGCTGGGATCAAAATGATTGGACAATAAAATTGTATCCAACAAAAAAAGAATTGGATATACTATTTCCTGATAAACCAGTTTTTTTAAGACGAATAGATGGGCATGCAGGTGTGGCCAACAGCAAGGCTTTGGCGTTAGCAAACATCACTTCAAAAACTAAAGTAAATGGTGGCGAAATTATTTCAATCAATAATGAACTTACTGGTTTATTGATAGATAATGCGATGACTTTGGTTGAAAAAATTATTCCATTACCTAATACATCACAAAATGAAAATGCATTATTAGATGCTCAACAAAAATGTTTTGAAGTAGGCTTAACATCCATTGCCGATGCAGGTTTGATGTTGAATGTGATTCAACAAATTGATACACTTCAGCAAAAAAATAAATTAAAAATGAGAGTGTATGCCATGATTGCAGATGATTCCATTTCTAAAAAGTATTTCTTTAAACATGGTAAATTAAAAACAGAAAAACTGAATGTATGCTCCGTTAAATATTATGCTGATGGCGCTTTAGGAAGCCGAGGTGCTTGTTTAAAACATGGTTATACTGATCAAAAAAATCATTTTGGGTTTTTACTAAAAGAACAAAATTATTTTAAACAACAAGCTGAACTATGCAACAAATACGGCTTTCAGATGAATGTGCATTGCATTGGCGATTCATCAAATGCCATTTTATTACAATTAATGGCGAATGAATTGAAAACAAAAAATGATAAACGTTGGCGAATAGAACATGCACAAATAATGGATACTAACGATTTACATTATTTTAAAGACTATACAATTTTGCCCTCCATCCAACCTGCATTTGCCACCAGTGATATGTATTGGGCCGAACAACGAACAGGTCATAACAATTTTGCAGGCAGTTATTTATTAAAGTCATTTTTCAAATACTCTAATATAATTCCTTGTGGAAGCGACTTTCCTATTGAAAATTACAATCCGCTAGTTAGCATTTATGCTGCTGTATCAAGGCAAGATCAAAAATATTTTCCTGTTAATGGATTTAAAAAAGAAGAAGCCATTTCATTGAAGGATGCTATAAAAGGTTTTACCATTTGGGCGGCTTATGCTTGCTTTGAAGACAAAGAAAAAGGTAGTTTGGAAAAAGGCAAATACGCCGACTTTATCATTTTCGAAAATGATTTATTAAAAACCGAAACAAAAAATATCTTCATTCAAAAGCCTTCTGAAACTTGGGTAAACGGAATAAAAGTTTTTCAAAAAAAATAAGCATATTTTGAAATTTAAATTTTAGTTATGGCGAACCTTGAAGATTAATATAGTAGGGTTTCCTTAACAACATTTTAAATTATTTTTTCTTTAACTAATTTTTTTTAGATTTGTAGTTCTTAAATAAACATATGACAGCACAGCACAGCACAGCACAGCACAGCACAGCACAAATTAATTCTAGCCTTTTTTGGCTTTACTACTGCTATTTCTTTCTTATATTTTTTAGTTTTTCAAAAACTAATTACCCCCAATTTATTAATTGTGATTGCGTTACAGTCTATTGTAGCTGCATCCTTAAAACTCCATCACTAAAAAACTAACTTAACTATTGGTTTGTTTTTAAAGTGGATTTTTAAAAACATAACCAGCCTTGTTGCTTTGGCTTAGTAAAAACAACTACCTATTTCAAACTAAAAACAAAAAATAATTTATGAACAAAAAAATAGCCTTTTTACAAATTTGCTTACTTTTATTATTGCTTTCTTTTAATTCTGTTTTTGCACAAACAGGTATTACAAAGAAAGTAACTCATACAAGTTTGGTTTCTGAATCTGATCCTACAGTTGAATTATGTGGGCAGCAAACATGTAGTCCTTTTAATGGTATTATTAGTTGTCCTAACTATATAACAGGCAGTTCAGGTATAACTTATGATATCATATACTACTATTCGGGTCCAAATGGTTCAATAACTTCACCATCACTACCTATAACCTTAGACCCAAACAATGTTATGCAAATACCAAGTTGGAATGTTTCACTTTCAGGCTTAGGTGATTTCTGTTTCACTTGGCGAATAATTGGAAATAATGATTTTGACCACCCTGTTGACTTTGCCACTCAGGATTGTTGTATTAAACTTTTAAATTGTAATTGTGAACCAAGAATATACACTTATGATGCTGATGTTTGTATTGGTACCGTCAAACAATTCGAGATTGATATTCCCAATGGATGTGAGCATTGCATTTCGTCTGAAAGTATTATTTGGACTGATAACGGAGTAAATATTACTGACGCAAATCAGCCTGAAAAGATTACCGAGAATTTCAATACCATCGGCAACCACCACATCTGTGTAACTTACTTGAATACATGTAATGAACATATTGATGGGCAACCAGGTGGAAACACATTGGGTACATCTAAATTATATTGTTGGGATATTAATGTAAAAGAATGTGGTTGTGAATGTGTTCATCCCTTTACTATTAATCCAGTTGTATCAACTTATTATCCACAAGAACACATTATTAAAGGAGCATTTAGTATGGAAACATTTGGTGTAGCTGTTCAATCAGTAAGGATGGATATTGTTTATTTTAATTTTCCTTGGCAACATACGGCTGTTAATCAAAGTGGGTATTCTTTCGGAAATTTTACAGATTTAGAAAACTTGCCTACTTATACTCAATTTTTTCTACCGAGTAACAACGTTGCCAAAGGTTCATTATTGTATGGGGATGTACAACTTATTAACCAATTTAGTAGGGAGTATAATTATGTAATTAATCCTGCTGAACCTTTGAACCCAAGTGCATTTATGAATTACGTTATAACTACACCTGACTTATTGCATGACAAAAATGATTGGGTATATTGTATCAGAGTTACATTAACTTATGATGATTGTACAACTTGCAATTGCTTGTTAGTATATGATAAAAAAGGTTTATTTAGTGGCTGTCAAGGGACTGGTGCAACGCAACTTCCTGAAAGAAAAAGAAATATCCCTAAAGGAAGCACTACAATATTAGAGCAAAATTTTTTGGTAGCACCCAACCCAAACAATGGTAATTGCACCGTTAGTTTTACGAACATTAACGAAGCTAAACAAATTATTATACTAGACCTTAATGGTAAAGTGCTTCAAAACAATGCTGTTGCAGCCAATATCAATAGTTTTACAATTAATAATTTAGCAACAGGTTTATATTTTGTAAAAGTAGTATCGGGTAATTTTACTCAAACACAGAAAATTATTGTAAGCAATCAATAATAAATTAATAGTTTTAGGGTTGTGCAATACAACCCTAAAACTTTTTTATTCATCAATAAAATAAATCATCAACCATGAAAAAAATAATTCTACTGCTTTTCGGATTATGGTCAATATTTAATTGTAATGCTCAAACTTGGTCAGAAGTTGGTACTGGTAATAAAGCATTAAATGCTGAAGGAATTATCAGCACTATTACCTCTGATAAAAATGGTAATATATATGCAGCTGGTGAGCTTTTAGATTCAAGCGTTCATCAATATGCACATCGGTATATTGCCAAATGGAATGGCAGCAATTGGAGCAATATTAGTAGAGGCTTAAAGTTTAATAATAGAATTCATACCATCATTACTGATACTAAAGGAAATTTGTATGCCGCAGGAAGATTCACTGATTCATTATCCCAAAATAAAGGCAAATGTTTCGTAGCAAAGTGGGATGGATTAACTTGGCAAAGCTTAGGAGTAGGTACACATAGTTTAAACGCTAATGCCCCTATTAATGTTATTGCGGTTGATTCATCAGGTATTGTTTATGCGGCAGGTGAATTTACTGATTCAACAACCTCAATGAAAGGCAAATGCTATGTTGCTAAATGGGATGGCACAGATTGGAGTGAAGTACAAAATGGAAATTCATTTAAAGCAAATTATTCAATCAATGCAATGATTATTGACAAGCAAGAAAGAGTTATAATTGGCGGCAATTTTCATGATACTATATCGGGTACTAAAAAATATTATCTGATGGCATTTAATGGTGTCAATTGGTATCCAATTGGTAATGTTTCAACTCAATCGCAATACATAAGTTATGGTGCATTTAAAGAAATTGTAGTGGATACAGCAAATAATATTTTTGCATGTGGTAATGACACAAGGGTTGTAAGATACGATGGTTCAAATTGGAATGTAGTAGGGTATACCAGTCCTCATACATTTTACAGCAATTATTCTTTTGAATCTTTAGCTGCTGATGATAAAGGCAATGTGTATGCAGGTTCAAAGGTGGTTAAGAAATGGGATGGAAATGATTGGACACAATTAGATTCATTAAATGTTAATTCCGATGTTGTATATGCTTTACATTACAGTGGTTCAGCATTATATGCTGCTGGTCAGTTTTATGATACTGCTGGTTATCCTTATGTAGCAAAATATGATTTGAGTATAGGCATTCAATCTGTTTTGCAAAATAATATTCAAAACAATTTATTGCTTTACCCTAACCCAGTTAGTAATCAGTTAAGTATTGTTAGCAGTAGTGCAGAAATTAAAGCATTGCAAGTAAGCAATATTATGGGACAACCTATGCTATGCAATATTGAACAAATTGAAAACTCGAATCATACAGTTAAACTTTGTACAGAAAATTTATCGTCAGGAATTTATTTTATCAAAGTAATGGATAGGAAAGGAAATATTTCGAGCAGTAAATTTGTGAAAGAATAAATTAAACTCATAAGTCAAGTTATAAAAAAGCAGAATACTCTTAAAATGGTATTCTGCTTTTTTATTTAGGTTTTTGAACTTCAACAAAAAAATAAGCATCTTTGAAGCGAAATGAAAAAAACAATTCAACTTTTACTAATTGCAATTATTGCTTTATGCATCGTAAGTTGTGGTGTATTAAAAAACTATACAGCACCTAAAGATGAATTGGTGATTAGAAAAAAGGTTGACATGGATAAAGAAAAAACGCAACCAACAAAAATTTTATCCAATGATAAAAAGGAAGAAATAAAAAAATCATCCAACTCAAATTATCAGCGCCCTACCAATTTATCGAACCGTGAATATGAAAAATATTTGGTCGAACATTATTCAACCATAATGAATACGCCACCTACTTATGTAAAAAACAATTTAGATTTATATAAATTTATTGATGTGTGGTATGGCACTCCATACCGCTATGGTGGCTTATCACAAAACGGAATTGATTGTAGTGGTTTTGCAAAAACTTTATACAATGATGTGTATCATGTTGAAATTACTCGTGAAGGCAATGCTCAATTTAACGAATGTGATGTGATAGAAAAAGACGATATGCAAGAAGGCGATTTATTATTTTTTAAAATTGGTTCAAGGCATATTAGCCATGTGGCTGTATATATTGGCAATGGAAAATTTGTACATGCTGCATCCTCAAAAGGTGTGATGATAAGCGATTTGAGTGAAGTATATTACAAAAGATATTATTTTAAAGCTGGCAGACCAAAAAATAAATAAGCCAATGCGTATAGCCATAAACACACGAATGCTGCTGAAAAATAAGATGGAAGGCATTGGCAGATTTACTTATGAAATTACAAAAAGAATTGTTGAACAACATCCCGAAATTGAGTTTCATTTTTTATTTGATAGAAAATTTGATGAAGATTTTATTTTTGCAAAAAATGTAATTCCTCATGTAATGCAGCCACCAGCAAGGCATCCATTACTTTGGTATATTTGGTTTGAATATGCTGTAGCACAAAAATTAAAAACCATTAAAGCCGATTATTTTTTAAGTGCCGATGGTTATGTAAGTTTATCTTCTTCTGTTCCTTCGCATCTTACTATGCACGATTTAGCATTCATACATTTTCCTGATGCTATACCATTTTTGGTAAATAAATACTATCATCATTTTGTTCCTAAATATGCCGCCCATGCCGCACAAATAGCTACAGTTTCTGAATTTTCAAAACAAGATATTATCAATCAATACAACATCGAACAGAAAAAAATTGATGTGGTATACAATGCTGCAAGTTCTTATTTTAAGCCTATTTCAGCCGATGAAAAACAAATGATAAAAAATGAAATTGCTAAAGGCAGTGTTTTTTTTATTTGTGTAAGTTCTATTCATCCACGAAAAAATATTATCAATCTTTTAAAAGCATTTGATGAATTTAAAAAAGATGACCAACAAAATATTAAGCTGGTTTTAGTTGGCGATTTTATGTTTGGTAAAAATGATGTAATAACGGTTTTAGAAAATTTGAATTGCAAAAATTCCATCATTCGAACAGGAAATTTATCACATGAAAAAATAAGCCGAATACAATCTGCTGCATTAGCAACTTTGTATGTTTCCTTATTAGAAGGCTTCGGTATTCCCATAGTTGAATCTATGCAAAGTGGTGTACCTATTATTACCAGCAATGTTTCATCCATGCCCGAAGTAGCTGCCAATGCTGCATTATTAGTAAATCCTACAGATATTTATAGCATTAGTAATAGCATGAAAATGATTTCGAAAGATGAAAAATTACGCCATGATTTAATTCAAAAAGGATTAATCAGATGCGAAAATTTTAGCTGGGATTTATCAGCAAAAAAATATTGGAGCAGTGTAGAAAAAATGTTTGGGTAAACATTACCTCAACAGTAATACATCGCCTTTATAAAATTCTTTTTGTTGAGTAGTAGGGTTGATAAAAGAAACAAAAAACACATAAGCGCCTACTTCTTGCAAAGAGCCATTGAATGTGCCATCCCAAGCATTGCCGAATAAAGTAGTTGAAAATACTTTTTGCCCAAGGCGATTATATATTTTAAAATCCCAATTAGTAGGTTGAGTAGCACAATCATACAAAAGTTTAAAATCATCATCAATGCCATCATTATTGGGTGTAAATGAATTGGGCAGAATCAATTTACACTCACAATTTTTAACTTGAATATTTATTTCGTCACTCACTGTTTTACAAGGTGGTGATGATACTTGAACTGAATATAAACCCGAACTTGAAACAACAACCTTTTGTTGGTTGCCTTTTACATTCCATGAATAATATTTATTTAAGGTAATGTTTTTATTATCTCCAGCATCTAATTCAATGCTGTTGCCTTCGCAAATGCTGGTATCATTACCTAAGTTTACGATTGGTTTTTCATACATTAATATTACCGTATGAATGATACTATCGCAGTTTAAGTAATTTGTTAAAGTAGAAAAATAATTGCCGCCATATTTTGCTATTTGTCCATCGGGCAATGTAATTAAATCGCCTTGGCAGGCTTGTATGGTTTGGTTGGATGATGAATTTTGAATTACCTTTAGTTGAATAGATATAATAGAATCGCAACCTACATAATT
>JBEEMV010000273.1:0-21762 GCA_041192505.1 Bacteroidota bacterium | reverse complement strand
TTGGTGTAAATAAATTAGCATCATTTACCAATGCAACTACTTATTCAGGCTTTAATAGATATCATTCAATTGGTGATAAATATGCAGCAGATTTAAGTGCTAAAGGCGTAGGACCAACATCAGCTTTAAGTTCTGATCCTTGGGGTTCGGGTTTGGCGTATGATTCTTATTTATTAGATGCAAATTCGGCAACTGATTCAACACATTATACAGCAGTATCTACAGGTGGTAAAGTTAACCAAACGATGAATAAAATAGTGAAAGGTGCAGCAAACGAAATGGTAATAAGCTTTGCAGGTAATTACAATAATAAGTTGATGGTAGGTGGTACATTAGGAGTTCCTTTCATTAATTACATGAATGAAACAGCTTACTACGAAAATGATGATTCATTATACCATTCAAAATTCAAAAATTATAGTTCAATATCAAGTGTTAAAGCAACTGGTACTGGTATAAATTTAAAAATTGGTGCCATGTATTTAATAAATGATGTGATTAGATTAGGAGTTGCATTACACACACCTACTTATTATAATATACACGATGAAGGAACTATAACGATGACAACTGAAAGGAAAGATTCGGCAAATGCTGGTTTAAAAAATTCATCTACTAGTAATACAATAAATTATAACATCACAACACCTTGGAGAGCAGTGGCAAGTGCGGCATTTATTTTTAAAAAATATGGTTTCCTAACAATTGATTACGAATTTGTAGATTATACAAGTTCGAATATTCACTTCAATAGTACCAATGCGGCAGATATTCAATCGGCTTCGGCAATTAATAAAAATATGCATCAAAATTATACATCGGCATCTAACCTTAGAATTGGTGCTGAAATTAAACTTGATGTATTTGCATTACGAGCTGGATATGGCATGTATGGTTCGCCATTTAAACAAAATGCAATTAGTGGATACGACCAAACAAGAAATGTATTTTCATTAGGTTTTGGTATCAGAGAAAAAGATTATTTCTTTGATATGGGCATTCAAAAAACAATGTATAAAAGTATTGATATTCCTTATTTATTAAGCAATACTACATCGTATGCAGCTACGCTAAATACTACCAATACAATGGTGGTGGCTACTGTTGGATTGAAATTTTAGAAGATAATTTTAACAACAAACGGCTTTCATAATATATTTTTCTGCTTCGCAAATCCCTCTCCATCCAAATTTATTGGGTAGAGAGGGATTTTAAATTTTAGCCAAATTACGTAATAGTAGAAATAATGGGTTCTTCTGTTATTGGTCACTTGTCAATAGCTATTAGTAAAAGCAAAATTTATTTTGTATTCACTAATAACCTCTAACAAGTAACTAATAATTTAATTTAAGTAATTATATCCGCAAAAATCAGTAGAAGTACGCATTGCAATATGCTAAAATTTGATAGATTTTTAGGACGTGAAAAAACGATTATTTACAACCCGTTAAATAACCCAATATTATTTATGAAACAACGCTCAGTAGCTATTATCAGCCGACACAAAAAATTATTACTTTTTTATTTCGTAGTATTTTTATCGCTTCAGTTAATTGCATTGCGTAGTAAAGCGCAAGGCGTAGGTATAAACACTTTATCGCCAAAATCTACTTTAGATATTAATGGTTCAACAGGTTTTAAAATAGATACTATTGTTTCGAGTATGCAACTTGATTCGATGAAATGTTTTGTGGTAGGCAAAAATGCATCCAACATTTTAATCACACTTCCATCGGCAAGTAAAATGAGAGGAAGATATTATTTAATCAAAAAAAATGGTGCAGGTAATATTACGGTAATGCCTTCCAGCGGAAATTCAATTGATGGAAATTCGATGATTTCGCTTTCGAATATTGGGCAGGTAGCCAGTATCATTAGTGATGGTGTTTCAAGATGGATTATTATTTCTAATCAAATAGTTTCTAATACGGTTAGCTCTTCGGCAGCAGCTTCATCAGGTACTACCACCACTACTACATCCTCATCAGCAGGTTGGGGAATTGCAGGTAATACAGGAATAGTAGATGGTTCAAATTTTATTGGTACTACTACTTCTATTCCATTAACTTTTAAGGTAAATAATATTCAAAGTGCAAGAATCGACAACACAAATAATAATACATTTTTTGGTTTTCAAAGTGGTGCAGTAAGTAATGCAGCTATGAATAATACTTTTATTGGAAGTTTGAGTGGAGCCACCAACACAGCCAATGGCAATACTTTCGTGGGTTTTAAATCGGGCACTGCAAATACAACTGGTGGTGGAAATTCATTTGTAGGTACAAATTCGGGCATGATGAATAAAGCAGGAAATTACAATGCATCATTAGGTTTTAATTCATTACAAAATAATAATTCGGGCAATAATAATACAGCAGTTGGATTTTCATCAATGCTGGCAAATACAGGCGGAAGCGGCAATACAACCATTGGTTATGGCTCATTACAGGTAAACAGAATTGGTAGTAATAATACAGTTGTAGGGCAACAAGCTTTAGATGCTGATAGTTCATCAAACAATCAAATTTCGATTGGAAGCTATACCAACAAAGCCATTGTGGGTGGTAGCAGCAATATTTTTATTGGTAATAATATTGATAATGGAAACGGTACTACAAAATATTCGGGCATTACTAATTCATTAATGATTGGTCATAATTCGGGTTATAATAATCAAGCAAGCAATAATATTTTCTTAGGAAATAATGCAGGCTATAACAATACTACAGGCACAAAAAATATTTTTGTGGGTTATCAATCGGGTAATAATTCAACCACTGGTTCAAACAATATTTATAGCGGTTATCAATCTGGATATTCAAATACATCGGGCACTGATAATGCTGCTTTTGGTTTTAATTCATTATTTAATAATACCGCAGGAAATCAAAATACAGCCTTTGGTAAGCAATCATTAAATGGCAATACATCAGGCAATTTAAATGCTGCCGATGGTGCATTTGCATTGTACTCAAACTCTACTGGGAATAATAATACAGCTAATGGTGCTAACTCTTTATACAGCAATACATCAGGCAGTAACAACGTTGCATTAGGCTATAACGCAGGCAATTCAAACACTTCGGGCAGTAATAATACTTTTATTGGTTCGGGTGCAAATGCATCGGGTACATTAACTAATGCCACTGCAATTGGCTACAATGCTGTGGTATCAGCCAACAATAGTATAGTGTTGGGCAATGCCGCAAATGTGGGTATTGGTACATCATCGCCTACTGCACCATTACATATTTTTAATGGTAATTTATTAATGAGCAATTCAGTTGGAACAATGTTGTTGATGGACAATGCAACTGGTACTTTAAATATTGGCGGTGGCAATCAAGATGGCGATTTGGCCTTAAAAGACATGAGTGGAAATTTGAAAAATTATGTAACTGCTACATCAGGTGCTGCAAATTATTTTAATAATGGCGGCAACTTCGGAATGGGTACAACTACGCCTGCATCAGCATTACACGTTGTTAAAAACGATTTAGGAAAATCAATTGTAAATATTCAAAATACAAATGCATCAGGTTTATCAGCTATTGATTTTACAACATCAACATCAACATTGGGCATGAGTGTAGGATTTGGAAATTCAAGTTGTAGTGGAATTTTTACCAACAAATCTTTTATCAATACCAATAATTCAGATTTAATAATTAGTAAAAATGGAACTACTGCCGATGTTACATTATCGGCTGCAACAGGTATGATGGGGGTAAGCACAGCATCACCAAAATCTACTTTAGATGTGAATGGTTCATTTGGCGCAAACATAACAGTAGCAACTACTGCGGTAGCATTAACGCAATCAAATTATACTGTGATATTAAGCAATGCTACAGCCAATGTTACATTGCCAGCAGCATCTGCAAATGCAAATCGTATTTATAATATTGTAAATAATTCGGGCAGTGCTCGTACCATTACTGGATACATTGCCATTGGCGGCTTAACGCAAACTGCGGTAGCCAATAGCGTAGCAATTGTATTACAAAGCAATGGTACAAACTGGTATCAAATTCAATAAAAAAATTAGATAAATACGCTAAATGCCTTATAGTAAAGGCTTTAAAGCAATAGTATCTTTGATGAATAAATTTAAAAACAGAAATTCAAAAACAATTAGATGAAACATACTCATAAAATATTTTCAATTTTTATTGCAGTGGCTGGTGGTGTTTTATTAACCAAAACAAATACAAATGCGGCTACCAATTTTACAACCATAGCTGCTGAAAATATTGATTTATCTAACACAAGCGATTTAATAATTACAGATAAAAAAGTTGAATTAACCAATGGTAAACCGATTGTAAAAATTCCAATTACATTTAATAATTCAACCAATAATGCATATAGTTTTGAAAATTTGCCAAGCGGTTTAGAAAAACGAATGGCGCAAATATTTACCACTACACCATCCGATTTATCATCAACAGCTACAGTTAGCTTAGATGCGGCTTTTGTAGGCAACACTTCAAATATTAGTAATTTAAGATTGATAATGGGCAGCGATAATAATTTTGCAAATGCAGAAGTATACATGCCTACAGCAAGTATTAATGGCGGTGCAATTGAATTTCAAAACGTGAATTTAAATGCGATGAAAAAGTTTTTTGCTATTGCATTTGCTGATAAAGATGAACATCCAAACATTACAATAAACGATTTACAAGTAGTAAATAATGGGAATAAACAATATAGCATTTCGTGGAAAGCCATACAGGATGATAATTTGAAAGGCACTTATAAAATTAGCTACGTAAATGGTAGTGGCGAAAAAGTGTACTTAAAAAAAGTAATGAAAAATGAATCAGGATTAAACATTAGATACGATATAAATTTTTCGATTAAAGAAGAAATGGATATGGCAACTTTTGTTTTAGAATATGAAAGCGAAAACAAATCAGTTTATTCATTAGGCACTGTAAATGATGAATCGGATGCCGATGGCGAATATGTAGAATTGATTAGTGAAGAAAATTTTACAGCCTTAAAAATTAAAACTGTAGCTGGAAGCAAAGATGAACTTACATTAAAATTATATGATGAAAAAGGTAATCAAGTTGCCGATAATCAACCGATAGAAGTATTACAAGGTGCTTCGCAAATTATTCCAATTGATTTGCCCGATATACAAGGCATGTATTATGCTGTGTTGAGCAGTGGTACATCATCACGTAAAAAGAAAAAAGTATTTAAAGTTATTCATTCATGAAAAATATAAATCCAAATAATCTGCGTTATACATAAAACAGCCCGTCAAAGTTTACCTTCCGAAAACACACACAAAAAATCCTGAACCCTTTTTAAAACGGTTCAGGATTTTTTTTATTTACTTTTGCTTTCATGAAGAATGAAAATTCTGACAATAAAATTTCCAATGCCTTTATCATACTTTTTAATTGGCTACCTGTATTTGCAATACTAGGTTTGTTTGTTGCGTTGCCAATTGTTTTATGCACATGGATGGGAATAACTGGCATCATTGTTTTTGCAGTTTTAATAATTTTCACAACACCTGCTTGGCCATATTTTTTTACAGCATTGCCTAAAAATTATAACCCAATTCCTTTGCTGAAAGCCCTTTTCATCATTTTAACTGCACGGGCAGTTGTATTGATTTTATTTTTTTTGTTTCAAGTTTTTATTGCATTTCATTTTTCATTTCGAACATTCATCGAATTAAGAACATTGTTGCTAATTTATTTTGGAACAACTTTATTTGCAATAACACTTTCATTTTTTATTCTTAGAAATTTTTCAATTGTTTTTAAGAATTTTATTTTAGTAAATATTGTTTGGTTAATTATTAATTCAGTATTTATTTTAAATTCTGTTTTTTCGAAAACACCGAAACAAGAGGTAACTCATTTTAAATTCTCTAAACAAGTTGTTGTTGAAACTTCTATGGGTACTGGTATTTTTGGGTGGAGATTGGTTAAACAAAATTCCACAGAAATAATTTTAGATAGCAACAAGTACCAAAATTATGTAGATGTTCGAACTTTTTTTTGGTATGAAAACATGTATGGTGCTGATACCATTACTTATACGATTGCAAAAGGTTTGTTTGGTTGGAATGTGGTGAAAGATTATTCCTTTAATTTAAAATACAAACCCAACCCTATTTTTTTCAATGACAATGAAAAAAGTACAATGCATTTTAAAGTTGATTCTAATATCACAACTCAAGATTCTACCCTTATTGATTCGTTATTAAAAAACACAACATATTAACCGCCACTCTTTCCGAAAAAACATTTCCCATCCGCCACTCTTTCCTTTTCACTCTATGATTTCTGTCATTCTTTCTTGTTAAATTAAATGGTTAGTTTGTTGCGGAAAGACATACGAGATTTGAGTATTTAGATTTGAGACAATTCAGTTTTTAAATCCACTTATCAAATTTTCAATCTAATATCTCAATACTAATATCTAAGTACTATGAATCTAAACAACTTTACCATCAAAGCTCAAGAAGTGGTGCAAGCCGCACAGCAAGAGGCTTTCAACTTAAAAAATCCGCAAATTGAAACTTCGCATTTGCTCGATGCTTTGCTCACTGAAAGTGAAGACACGATGGAATATTTGTTGAAAAAAAACAACGCCAATATTGTTTCGATTGAAAAACGAAATCAAGATTTGGTGAATAAATTACCCACTACTTCAACCGAAGGCGGACAAGCATTATCAAGAGATTTGAATTCCGTTTTGATGAAATCAAATTCTTTTTTGAAAGATTTTAAAGATGAGTTTGTAAGCGTTGAACATTTATTGTTGGGCTTGTTATCCACTAATGATGCGGTTTCCAAGCTGTTGAAAGAAGAAGGACTGAACGAAAAGAATTTAAAAACTGCGATTTTAGATTTGCGAAAAGGCAGCACCGTATCTTCTCAAAACGCTGATGCACAGTACAATTCCTTACAGAAGTACGCAAAAAATTTAAACGAGTTAGCAGCCGCAGGAAAGCTCGACCCAGTGATTGGTCGTGATGAAGAAATCCGTAGAACGCTGCATATTTTATCACGAAGAACAAAGAACAATCCGATATTAGTTGGCGAACCTGGTGTGGGCAAAACAGCTATTGCAGAAGGCATTGCACATAGAATTGTGAATGGCGATATTCCTGAAAATTTGAAAGGAAAAATAATTTACGCATTGGATATGGGCGCATTAATGGCTGGCGCAAAATATCGTGGTGAGTTTGAAGAACGATTAAAAGCGGTGGTGAAAGAAGTTACCGAAAGCGATGGCAACATCATTTTGTTTATTGATGAAATCCACACACTCGTTGGTGCTGGTGCAACAGAGGGCGCAATGGATGCGGCAAATATTTTAAAACCTGCGTTGGCTCGTGGCGAATTAAGAGCCGTTGGTGCAACTACTTTAAATGAGTATCAAAAATATTTTGAAAAAGATAAAGCCTTAGAACGCCGATTCCAAAAGGTTTTCATTGATGAACCAACCAACGAAGATGCGATTTCAATTCTTCGTGGATTGAAAGAAAGATATGAAACGCATCATAAAGTTCGCATAAAAGATGAAGCAATTATTGCTGCCGTGGAATTATCAAGCAGATATATCACCGATAGATTTTTACCTGATAAAGCAATTGACTTGATGGATGAAAGTGCCGCCAAGCTTCGATTAGAGATGGATTCGTTGCCCGAAGAGTTGGATGAATTGGAACGAAAAATTCGTCAGTTAGAAATTGAAAGAGAGGCAATCAAAAGAGAAAAAGACGATAAAAAATTAAAAGAGCTGAATGAATCTATCGCCAATTTTTCTGCCGAAAGAGATTCGTTGAAAGCGAAATGGCAAAACGAAAAAAAGATTGTGGATGCCATTCAACAATCGAAAAAAGAAATTGAAACATTTAAATTTGAAGCCGAACAAGCCGAGCGAAGTGGCGACTATGGCAGGGTTGCAGAAATTCGTTATGGAAAAATAAAAGAAACAGAAGGCAAGCAACATCAATTAGAATTGGATTTAGAAAAATTGGATAGCGGCAAAAGAATGTTGAAAGAAGAAGTGGATGCCGAAGATATTGCCGAAAGTGTTGCGAAAGCAACGGGCATTCCTGTTTCAAAAATGTTGCAAAGCGAACGTGAAAAATTATTGCATTTAGAAGATGAATTGCACAAACGTGTTGTGGGGCAAGATGAAGCAATTGTGGCTGTGGCTGATGCCATTCGCCGTAGCAGAGCAGGTTTGAACGATTTGAAAAAACCAATTGGCTCGTTTATTTTCTTGGGTTCAACAGGTGTGGGCAAAACAGAATTGGCAAAAGCATTAGCCGAATATTTGTTTGATGATGAAACGATGATGACCCGAATTGACATGAGTGAATATCAAGAGAAACATGCTGTAAGCCGCTTGGTTGGTGCTCCTCCGGGTTATGTGGGTTATGATGAAGGTGGACAATTAACCGAAGCAGTTCGCCGAAAGCCTTATTCAGTGGTGCTTTTGGATGAAATTGAAAAAGCACATCCTGATGTTTTTAATATTTTGCTACAAGTTTTAGATGATGGACGATTGACCGATAACAAAGGCAGAACGGTGAATTTCAAAAACACCATTATCATCATGACGAGCAATTTGGGTAGCAATATCATTCAAGAAAACTTTGAAAAGGTAGAAGATGAAGCCGCTATACAAAAGGCTTACGAGGCTACTAAATCAGAAATTATGTTGTTGTTGAAAGCAACATTGCGACCTGAATTTTTAAACAGAGTGGATGAAATTTTAGTTTTTAAACCATTGTTGAAATCGGAAATTAAACACATCATCGAAATACAATTGGCTGATTTGAAAAAGAAATTAGCCGAGCAAGATTTGCAATTGGAATTAACCGATTACGCTTTGAATTATTTGGCTGAAAATGGCTTCGAGCCTCAATTTGGCGCACGACCTTTGAAACGATTAATTCAAAAAGAAATTACAAATGCTTTAAGCAGAAGAATTTTGGAAGGCAAAATTGATAAGAGCAAACCTTTGTTGGTGGATGTGTTTGATGGATTGGTGGTGGTGAGATAAACAGTTTGTAAAGTTTATCAAGTTCTTAAAGTGATAAAAGTAAAACTGGCAAGTTCGAAAGGGCTTGCCTGTTTTTATTTTGTAAATGAGTTTTTATTTATCTTTGCTCTACAAAAATTATTTCCGATGAAAGTATTATTAGATGTTAAGGACAGCAAAGCAGCTTCATTACTTGAAGTGCTGAATGGCTTGAACTATGTAAAAACAGAATTACTTTCTCCTTATAAAGCCAAAGTATTAAAAGATGTAAAAGAGGCGGTAGAAGAAATGAAATTAATTAAAGCTGGAAAATTAAAAGGTAGAAACGCCGAAGATATTTTCAATGAGCTATAGAATAATTACTATACCAAAGTTTGAAAAAGAACTCAAACGCTTGGTGAAGAAATATCCTTCGTTAAAAACAGAGTATTTTGAATTAGTTCAATCACTCAAAAACAACCCCGAACAAGGTACATCCATTGGCAATCATTGTTTCAAAATTAGAATTGCAATTGCTTCAAAAGACAAAGGGAAAAGTGGTGGTGCCAGAGTAATTACTTATTTTCAAATAAAGCAAACGGCTGTTTATTTACTTACCATTTACGACAAATCAGAACATGAAAATATTCCTTCATCTGATTTAGAATCTCTTTTAAAATTTATACCTGAATAAACCAAAAACTTTGTTGGTGGATGTGTTTGATGGATTGGTGGTGATGAGATAATAATGTACTGATGTGATAATATGCTAATGTGCTAATGAAAAAAAGGTAAGTTCGAAAAGGCTTGTCTGTTTTTTTACGGCATACTCAATATTCCAAAAAGTAAAAGCTTGTCGTAAGTCGCTTTACACTTGGGTTTGTTGCAACTTTGAACCGAAGTTTCAGTAGAATAGACGCAGGGTAAATTTAATAAGGATTATAAGGTAAATCAGAAGTAAATTTTATTAGTTAATTGACAGCCTGTAAAAAAAGAATCTTTTACAAAAGTAATGCTACTACCGATTTTCTTTTTCGTCTCATAGGTATACCATGTTTTAAATTTTATTGGATTGAGTGAAAACAAAGAGTCGTGATTACCAATTGGAATGGTAGAGAATATTACATCAATTCTGTTGCTCAGTGACGAGTCTCTGATTGAGGATGGATGTAAATAAATAGGCTGTAAAGGAGTGCCTGATGACCACCAACTTACTAAATTAGAATCAACAAGCAGATTGCTACAATTATAAAATATTGCCTTGCAATATGGAAAAGCATAAAAGTGAATATTTTGCTGGTTTGTATTATTCAAAACAAGGTGATCTAAATAATATTGCTTTTGAATGTGGATTACTGGGTTGCTGATACTGACACAATTAACCAAAATAGTATCTTTTTGGAAGCTGAAAAAACCATTTTTGTCAGTAGGGTTAAAATAATAAGATTTAGTTTCATCATATAATGAGTTGTCAAAATTACTTCTGATTTGACAATGAAAAGTTAAACAAATAGTTGAATTATCAATTGGGGTTGAATCGCAAAAACTGTTAACATTGCCACTGAGATTTATATGCAATGGAAATAGAATATCTTCATGTTTGGGTTTAAAACAAGCCATTACCCAAATCAAAGTCAAACTAATTAATATTGTAAATATGAAGCGATTCATTAATTAAAATTATAAAAACAATTTAGAATATTAAAATGAAGAGTAGATTTTTTCATGTGTGTATATGGGTTTAAGGATTTAAAATTAATTTAAGTCAGGGTATGACTTTATTATTTCTGAAAAGTTTAATCGCCTCAGAGTTTCAAGTTTACACAAAATTTAATAAGATCTGAGAGTAAAGATTAGCTTAAGCAAAATAAATAAGGCGAACAAAATTGGTTCGCCTTATTATCATTATCATGACTTAGTTTTTATAAAATCAGAAATTATAACCCACCATTAGCGAATTTTGCATATACATATCTTTACGCTTTTCAAATTTAATATCATCAGCATCTGGTGCTGTTTGCTCAGCGTTAGGGGTTATTTCATTTACTAAATAAACCTTTTTTGTTAAAAAATAACCTATCCCTAAATTATAGCCTACATTAATTCGGTCGGTAATATTATATTTTATGCCTGCACCCATATTAGCAGAATAATTCGTCCCAGCATTTACACAATTTCGTTTCATTACATCCGATAAATAATTTATACCTGCACCTGCATATATGTAAGGTGAAAATTTTGAATTTTCATTTAATAAATATCCATTTGCAAATTTGTAAGTAATGGATACATTAGCCGAGGTCATTAATGAACGAAGTTCGCCCATACCTTTAAACTCAGCACATCCAGGGCATCTTAATTTAATGTTTGCTGTTCGCTCTATGTCTTTTTGAGTAGCCACATAACCAAAATGACCAATTGAAAATCCAACTGAAGCATCGAATGAATGATTTAAATAGGTATTAAGATTTGCTCTTGTGCCAGCAAAACAAACAGTTTTAAATTGGAAAAAACTATTGCCCAAATTCCCATTGTAATGTTGAATGAAACCACCACCTGTAATATTAAATTTCTTGTTTTTGGTTTGTGCAAATCCTATTTGTGTACAAATAAATAATACAATTAAAAGAAGATTTTTTTTCATGTGTGTAATTGTTTTAGGTTAAAATATTTAATTATGTGATAGGTCTGACTTATCAAATTTTAAATAGTTTAAAATCAAAATCAATTTTATTGAGGTACTAATACAATAAGATAAATTTATATAGATTACATTTTATAGCTATAACTAAAATCAAAAGTTGTTAGTATATGAATAAAAAAAACAGGCAAGCTCTTCTGAACTTGCCTGTTTTTTTTGAAGTATGATAAATATCTTTTATTATTTAAAACCCTTCATGGCCTCTTTGGCTTGTGCATCTTCAGGATCTAATACTAATATTTTTTCAATAAAACTTTTCGCAGTTGCATTATCATTTTGTTGAATGGCTGCATACGAAGCCAAATATCTGTAAGCATTTATTATCTGACCTTTATTTTTTGCATCATCCATTTTTACAGTTTCTAAATATTTCTCATAAAATGGTTTTGCCAAACCCAATGTACTTTCAGGATCTAAACGAATACAACATTGAGCCCTGCCCAACCAACCACTTGGCGATGAAGGTAAAATTTCTGTAATTTTTTTATTTACAGAATCTGCCATTTTCCAATTTTCATTATAATAATAACTTCTTGAAGCATAAAAATAAGTATTTGCATTTCCTTTATAACCATTGTTCATAGCCACTTCATAATCGGCAATTACTTGGTTATATTTTTTTTGTTTAAAATTAATAGCCAAAATATCATTTGTGAAATCGGCATTTTTATCTACTTCCATTGCCTTCTTCATGGTAACGATTGCAATAGAATCTTTACCAGTTTTGGTTAATGCTTTTACATAGTTTGAATAATCAGTAGCCAACATTTTATCTGCTGGCACTAATTTAAAATAATTGGTAAAAGCAGATTCCGCTTCGGGCATTTTATCTTGCTTTACCAACGAATAAGCCAAATAACGATATAATTTATAATTATTTGGTTGGCTCGAAAGTTCAGTATTTGCTGCTTTTATTACATCATCATATCTTTCGGTTTTATACAAATTAATTACATTTCTTACTCTTGTTTCAGGTGTTTGGTCGGCATATTTTAAATAAGTATCATATTCGGTTTTTGCTTTTTCAAATTTGCCCGAGAAAAAATATAAATCAGATAATTCACGATGAGCTGGCGGAAATGCTTCATCTATTTCAATTGCTTTATTAAAATCTTTTGCTGCTTCATCTAAATTTTTTGCTCTTACATATATCATCCCCATTTTAACCAATACTGATGAACGTTTTGGGTCGTTAGTTACCGCAGCTTCATAATTTGTCATGGCATTACCACCATCATTTTTAAATAGATAAGCATCGCCTAAAGCCTCATAAGCACTGGCACTTTTATCATTCATCTCAATTTTCTTTTTCATTAATTCAATGGCTAAATCTGGCATTCCATTTTTTTCATCGCATATATATCCTTTGGCAACTAATACAGCAGTAGGAATATCCTTTCCGCTAACCATATCAATTACTTTATTGAAATTTTTTAGTGCATCATCTTTTTTTCCTTCTACTAAAAAACACTTTCCTAAGCCTACATAATTAGCAGGAAAACGAGGATTAGCAGCTATTCCGCCTTGGTAAATAATTTTAGCCGAATCAAATTGTTCGTTTTTAAAATAAGCTTCGCCCAAATTAAACCACTTATCAGCATCGGCTGGATTTGCTTTTAATATTGGAGCATAAATACTTTTTGCAGTTGAAAAATTTTCATTCAACATTGCTTTTGTACCATCAGCTTCGGTTTGAGCATTTACATTTTTCGAGAAGATAAATAAGCTGCATGCAGCCATTAAAAATATTTTTTTCATTGCTATGTTTTTCAATACTTGTTGGTTAACGATTTTGATTAAATTTTATTTTTTAAATGAATAATTCTGATGGGCATAGTAGACGGCACTAAACCACGTTTAGAAATAATGCGCTGACCTTTGTCGCTTGCTAAGAAAGATACAAAGCCAGTGCCAAGCCCAGCTCGGGCTTCACGACTTACTGAATAAATATGTCGAGTAAGTGGGTAAAAGCCGCTATAAATATAGCTTTGCAAAGGTTGAGGATAATCTACTTCAACTCTTTTTATTGGATTAATACCTACTACTTTTACTTTATTGGTAAATCCTAATGGGTCTTTAGCCTCAATATCTTTACACCAATTTACACCAATAATTCCAATTGCATTTTCATTTTTATTTACATAATCAATTACTTCTTCATTGGTTTTTGTAGCAAAAATATTTTTTGGCAATTCGTTACCACGAATAATAGAATCCTTAATATATCGCAATGTGCTGCTAGTAGGATTATCAAATACAATTTGAATATTGCTTAGTGCAGAATTTGAACTTATATTTTTCCAAGCCGAAATTTTGCCTGTAAGAATTTGCGAAAGTTGAGCATAATTCAATACTGTATCCTTATTATTATTATTTACAATAAATGCAATAGCATCTTTAGCAATATTGGTTTCAATAGGAAAATATTTTTGTTCGTTTAAATTTTTCTGTTCATCCACATTTAATTTTCTGGCTACAATAATTACTTTAGATGTATCAGCCATTAAATCTTTAAAACATTCCAACTCACTTTCGTATCGCACTTTTACATGAGCATTTTTATACAAAGCATGAAATACTGTAATCTCTGAATCGACGATTGGCTTTAGTGTTTCATCAACGCTTATGGTTACATTGCCCGAAGTTGGTGTATCCTCATATTTTGATTCTGATGTTGAATTGCAACTCAATTGAAACGCAATCAGTAAAATAAAAACAATACTTTTTATCCAGTTTGTTTTATAAATCATAATTATTGTTGTTTTGTTTTAAAGGCTCTCCATAATCTAAACAAGCCATAGGCAAGCATAAAAAAAGCTAAGCCATATACTTTAGTAGTTCCAAAAGTTGGCTTTAAATAAGTATCGAAAAATGCTAAAAAAACAGCAATAAAAATATACATAAATCCTGCCGCAATATTTACGTAGTACAATGCTTTTGACATATTAATTTTAATTATTTTGAAATCTTAAATTCGAACGGAATCGTAACAAAACTATCTACCCATTTATCATTAATATAAGCAGGCATCCATTTTTTTGGCATCAGATTAAAAACTCGTAAAGCTTCATTATCAAAGGCTTTTCCTAATGAAGTTGTAATTTCGGGTTTACTAATCATTCCATCTTTTGAAACTAAAATTTTAATCGTACAAATACCTTCTATATTTTTCTTTTTAGCTTTTTCAGGATAAATAAGATTGTTTTTAATAAATGATTTCATCGATTCTTCGCCACCTGGAAATTGAGGTTTATCGGGTTGTAAATTTTTATTGTCATTATCTAACGAAAATTTAATTGGCAACACCATTTTCACATTTACTTTTTTGCCATTTTGCATACCAGGTTTCCAATCGGGCGAAAGTTTTAACACTCTAATTGCCTCTTCGCCACAGCCACCGCCAATATCTCTTAATACTTTTAAATCGGTTAGTTTTCCTTCGGTTGTTACCACAAATGAAACTATTACCCTGCCTTCCATATTTTCATTTTTTGCACTTTCAGGATATTTAATATTGGCCGAAATAAATTTCATTAAAGCAGCTTCGCCACCAATAAATTCGGGCATTTGCTCTACATAAGAAAATATTTCGCTGTTAATTTCCTGAGCAAAAATAGTTGAGGTGTTCAACAAGAAAAAAGGCAATAAAAAAACTATAATTTTGTTTTTCATTTTGTGTAAGATGCTTTATAAATTAATTTTCCATAACAGTTTTCTTTTCAATAGCAGCTACGCCTGGCAATTCTTTTCCTTCAAAAAATTCTAACAATGCGCCACCACCTGTACTTACATAACTAACTTTTGAAGCCAAGTTAAATTGATTAATTGCCGCAGCACTATCGCCGCCGCCAATTAATGAAAATGCACCATTTGATGTAGCATCAACAATGGCTTCGGCTATTTTTTTTGTTCCGTTTTCAAATGCTTTCATTTCAAAAACGCCCATTGGTCCATTCCATAAAATTGTTTTCGAATTTTTAATTTGAGTTGAAAAAAGTTCAATTGTTTTTTCGCCAATATCCAATCCCATCCACTCGGCAGGAATGCTTTCATTATCTACAATTGATGTTGAAGCATCGGCTGCAAATTTATCAGCAATTACCGAATCTAAAGCCAATAACAATTTTACATTTTTAGCTTTTGCTTTTTCAATTAATTCTTTTGCTGTTTCTACTTTATCATCTTCGCAAAGCGATTTACCAATTGATTTACCTTGTGCTTTCATAAATGTATACGTCATTCCACCACCAATTATCAAAGCATCTACGGTGTCCATCAATTTTTCAATAATCATTATTTTATCCGACACTTTTGCACCACCAATGATAGCAGTAAAAGGCTTTTCGGGATGTAAAATAACTTTTCGAGCATTAGCTACTTCGGCAGCCATTAAATACCCAAACATTTTTTTATCATCTGCAAAATGGTTGGCAATAATAGTTGTAGATGCATGCGCTCTGTGTGCTGTACCAAATGCATCATTAACATACACATCAGCATACGATGCTAATTTTTTTGCAAAATCATCATTCCCTTTTTCTTCTTCTTTATAAAATCTTAAATTTTCGAGCAATAAAACTTCGCCACTTTTTAATGCTGCCGATTTTTCAATTGCCTCATCGCCCATGCAATCATTGGCAAACTGAATAGGCTTATTATTCAATAATTCGGATAAGTGATTTACAACATGTTTTAACGAATATTTTTCGGTTGGTCCTTCTTTTGGTCGGCCTAAATGGCTCATTAAAATTACACTTCCACCATCTTTTAAAATTTTATTAATAGTTGGCAAAGCCGCTTTCATTCGGCTATCATCAGTAATTTTATAATCGGCATTTAATGGCACATTAAAATCTACACGAATAATAGCTCGGTGATTATTAAAATTAAAACTTTCAACTGTTTTCATTTGATGAATAATTTATTTTTAAAATTGGATTGCAAAAATATAAACGAAATGCTTTAGAATTTGATTTTTTAGTTACTTCTTTTCAAATTCATTTTTTCGGATAACCAATACAAAACGCATGTAAGTTCTACTCCTATTATCATTCCAAAATAAGTATCGCAAACAAAATGAGCTGCTAAATAAACTCTTGAAATGCCTACTGCCAATGAAATAAATGCAAACACGATTGACCAATATTTATTTTTTACCAATAATGCCAACAAACAAAACATACTAAAGGCAGATGTGGTATGACCCGATGGAAAGCTTGACCAATGAAGTATTTCGGCACCAGTTGGAAAATTAATGACAATATGTTGTTGCGAAAAATATTCAAATGGTCGGGGAATATTATCTAAAAAATATTTAATTAATTGAGCTACCAAACTGGTAAGTGCAAAGCAAACGATAGCAATCATTCCTTTCCATTTATCTACCATTAATAATGCTAAACAAACAGCTGCATAAGTATAACCACTGCCTATAAATGTGAAAATTTTGAATAAAAAATTGGAATAATTATTTACAAACGAGTTGGTAAATAAAAATAGTTCTTGCTGCGAATAATTTATTTGCAATATGCCGAAACTAACTACCAACAAGCCATACAGCCAAAAAAAATATTTAATTTCAGGTTTATTAAAATAATACAATGAATACATTTTGTGAACAGAAGTTTATTGATAATTTTTAAAAATAAATTTCGGTTTCAAAAATTTTGGAATCCATTTCATGGTGTAGAATTTATGGATAATAGAATCACGAGATAAGAAAATCAAGGCATCTTGTCGTGCTTTATTTACCACCCACAATGCTACAGGAAACAACACAATTAATGGTAACCAACAACCCAACCAAACGGGTATTTTCATTCCTTCGGCAAATTTTTGCCCTGTCATATTTGCTACATGAAATACCACAAAAAATACAACAGCCACCACCAAAGGCATACCCAATCCACCTTTACGAATAATAGCACCCAATGCACCACCCATAATTATTAAAAGCAAACAAGCCAACGAGTACGAAAATTTATGATGAATTTCAATATCAAATCGAGCCACATTTTCTTTTGAATAGCCTACATCTCGGCTTGTTGAGCTAATATTTGAACGTACATCTTGTGCAATGCTAAAAGCTTTTTCGGCTATTCTTGTTCTATTTTTTTTGGGTAATGATGCAAAAAAATCGGCAATAGGTTTTGATGATTTTACAACCTGCAAATTAGAATCGGGCAAATAGTTGAAATTGTAAAAGCGATTGATGTAATTGTACAAATAAGAATAATATTGTGTACGCTGTTTAAAAATAGTATCTACTTGATTATTCAGTTGTTTGATGTTCATCATCTGATAATGATTCTTAAATAAATTTTCGTTGGTTCGTTCAAATTTAAACCCCGATAAATCAAAATATTTTTTGTATTCTTTAAAATCACTTCTTACAAATTCGGCTGATTCGGCTGATTTGGGCGGCATATCTTGATAATGCGATCCATCTTTTAAAGTAATAATTAAAAATCGCTTATCGGCAGTGGTTACTAATTCTCCTTTTTTTGCTACAATAATATTGTCATTTCCTCTGCCACTTGTATGATCGTAAATCATTACATCATGTATGGTTTTTCCATCCATATCTTTCTTCGATATTTTGATGGAATAGCCTTCAATTCCATTGTTAAATTTCCCTTCTTTTATACTTAATGATGGTTTACTATTTTGAATATCATATAATAAAGTTCCCGATTTTAAATTGGCAACAGGAATAATATAATTATTGAAAACAAAAGCAAAAAGCGATAATGATAATCCTGCAAAAACAATTGAGCGCATGAATCTGAACAATGAAATGCCAGACGATTTAAACGCTGTTAACTCCTGAAATTCGGCTAAGTTTCCCATCGTCATGATAGAAGCAAGAAGACATGCAAGCGGTAATGAAAGCGGAACAAGGCTGGCAGATGTAAAAAATAAAAGTTTGGCAATCACTAATCCATCTAAATCTTTACCTGCCAAATCATCAATATACTTCCACACAAATTGCATTAAGAATACAAAAAGTGTAATAAAAAATGTTGCAATAAATGGCGGTATAAACGATCGTAAAATTAACCAGTCAATTTTTTTCATCCTAAAAAATTAGAGTGGAAAGATAGTTTGAAAAAATCAAATCCTATACCTCTATTTGTTGTTGTGTTTCTCTACCAATCTATTAATCTATAAATTAAACCACCTAAAAAAAAACAGCTTTTTTAAAAGACTGTTTAAAAATGACAATTATTTACCATTTCCGAATCTTCAGAAATGGTAAATAAAATCTATATTCTTCTTTTATTTTTTGAAAACTGTTCATCAACAAACATTGCCTCATAAATTGTAGCTTTAAGAATATCAACATCAACCTCTTTTATACCTTTAAAATCACGATAGCTTACCATCTTCCTATTTCCTAAATCAAAATAATTATTTTTCGGATTCAATAAATTACCATGCATGAATCCAAATCTTACACCTATATAAGTTTCCTTTTTGCCCCATTTAACAGATGCTGGCCAAATAAAACAAACGCTTTTGTTAATAGTGTATGAGGGGATATTCCAAGATAATTTTTCTTTTGCATGTGGCATACATTCTAAAACAATTTTACGCAGAAAATTTGTAATTTTTAATTCATCATTAGGCAGATAATTTAAAAATGAATCAATATTTTTAAAGGCCACATCTTGCATACATCATACTATTAAACTGTTTACTTACTAATCACAATTTTCCTTGTAAGCAATTCTTTATTTTTTAATTGTATTTCAACTATGTATATTCCATTAGGAATTTTATTCGTATTTATTAATACCGAATTTGATTCATTTACAGATGAATTAATAAATACATCGCCAGCTATATTTTTAATTTGAACTGAACGAATTTCATTTTCTGATTTAATTTCAATTCGATTTTGTGCAGGGTTTGGAAAAATGTTTATCCCTGCATCGGTACTTAAATTTTGAATACCTACAGTTGCTTTTTTAAATGAAATATCATCTATTAAAAGCCTTGTTCCAAAATGCGAATTAGTAGAATTTGGAAGCGCAGTAGAAATCCTTAACATGGCAGATTTTGCAATAGCATTTATCATATAATTTATATTTGCTGTTGCTTTTGAATAGGTATTTACAGTACCCGATAGTATAACATTAGCATCGCCAATTAAATTTCCTATCGAATCAAAAATATCAGCATGAGCATAAGCTGTATCATTATTTATTGGAAAATATTTGTAGTAAAAATTAAATTCACCAGGCTGTTCAGTTAATTGAATTGAATTTGAAAATGATGAGTAAGAATCTGAATCGTTGCCTACTGAAATGTTGGCTGGATAATTTACATGCTGGGTGTAGTTATAAATATTGTTTAGTTCTAAAGCCTTGTTGCCGCTGTGTGCATCATTTGTAATTTGATAAAATGAATAACTGGATAACGAATCGCTATGAGCAACACCATTAGAATCAATTGTAAATGTTAGTAACAACAAGGGCGGCTTCCAATTAGATAACAAGCCATTTGATAAAACATTTTCAAAACTAGCATTTGGAATTTGCGCATTTGCTTTGCCAACAAGCAATAAAAATGTGATGAACGAAAGTGTAATAATTCTTTTCATGTTTTAAATTTATTTAAAGGTTAATATAAAGTATGAACACATAGATGAAATAAAATTTTAAATGGTTGCATCATATTACATAAAACTTATACAGCTCTTTTTAATTCTACCGCATCAGCTATCGCAATTGGTTTATGTACGCCATCGTATTGAAAAATAAGATTAAAATTGCCCCATTCAATTTCATTATTTTCAATTAATTTATAATAATTAAAGGATATTGGAATTACGATAAATCTAAATTTATGCAAATTCAGATTTAGTTGATGTAACAAAATATTTTTCTCACTTCTTGGCAAATCTTCAACATATAAAATTTGTGGTTGAATTTTATTTTGTAGATAATAATCAATAGCAATCAACTCTTTCAGTATTTTATCATCAGCAAAATTAGTAGTTGCATAATAAAAAACTATATCATAAATATCTTTCAACGAATATTTATGAAAGCTTTTTTGCGTAGCAAAATAATTTCCTAAGCCTAATAAAAAATCGAAAATGCTGTAATTTTCAGTTACATATTTTAGTGTATTTACAATCCGTTTTTTATTCCAATAAATTTCTAAAGCATTTTCGGCAACGGTTACTTGTTGCAATTCATGTTCGGACAAATATTTGCTTTTAATAATTTGATAAGGTGGCATGGGGTCGAAAACATAATCATGTTGTGCATGTTTTTGGCGCACTGGTGTACCTTTTAAAAATTTCAAAAATCCTAATTGCAACTCGGGTGGATACAGCTTAAAAACCTCTTCAAAGCTGTATTTTATATCTTCCCAATAATCTAAAGGCAAGCCCACAATTAAATCTAAATGCATTTCAATCTTATCTTTCAAGTTTAAAATTACACCTTTTGTTTTATCAAAATTTTGCTTACGGCTTACTTCTAAATTTGCTTTTTGATTTACTGTTTGAATACCAATTTCAAATCTGAATAATCCTTGCGGAATTTTATCATGAATAAATTGCATGATATCTGGGTGTAAAATATCGGCAGTAATTTCAAATTGAAAAACATTTTCAGGACTATGATTATCTAAAATAAATTGAAAAATATCAATTGTAAAATCACGTTTTACATTAAATGTTCTATCCAAAAATTTAATTACTCTGCCATGTTGCATCAAATAAAATAAATTCGATTTTATATTTTCGATGGGCAAATACCGAACTTTATTATCTAAGCTAGCCAAGCAAAACTCACATTTATAAGGGCATCCACGAGATGTTTCGATATATAAAACTCTGTTTTTTAATTCTTCAGGTTTATCATCAATATATGGGTTTATCGAAGCATAATTTTCCAATTCAAACATTACATTTTGTGGATTATAATGCACTTCGCCATCTATTTTTGAAATTAAATTAGGTACATTTTTTACATCGGGATATGATTGTAAAAAATCGGCAAACGGAATTTCGCCTTCGCCAGTTATAATAAAATCGA
>JBEEMV010000272.1:0-10363 GCA_041192505.1 Bacteroidota bacterium | reverse complement strand
TCGTATGTAAACATTGGCGCTTATGTAGATGAAGGCACAATGGTAGATACATGGGCTACTGTGGGCAGTTGTGCGCAGATTGGCAAGCATGTACATTTGAGTGGTGGCGTAGGCATTGGCGGTGTGTTAGAGCCTGTGCAAGCAGCACCAGTAATTATTGAAGATAATTGTTTTGTTGGTTCAAGATGTATTGTTGTTGAAGGTGTAAGAGTGTGTAAGGAAGCTGTGTTGGGAGCAAATGTGGTACTTACAGCATCTACAAAAATCATTGATGTAACGGGTAATGAACCGAGAGAATACAAAGGATTTGTGCCCGAAAGAAGTGTTGTAATTCCTGGCAGTTATACTAAAAAATATCCTGCTGGTGATTATCAAGTACCTTGTGCTTTAATCATTGGTACACGAAAAGAATCAACCGATAAAAAAACAGCATTGAATGATGCGTTAAGAGATTATGGCGTAAGCGTTTAATTTCAACAACTGAATTACAAATGGCAAATAACTATTAACCAATAATTTTTCCTATGTGCGGCATTGCAGGATATTTTTCTACTGATAAATCATTTGAAAAAAGTGAATTAGAAAACATTACTAATTCAATGCCTCATCGTGGACCAGATGCAGCAGGATTTTATTGGAACGAAAATCAAACTTGTGGTTTAGGTCATCGTCGATTAAGTATTATAGATTTAAGTACAGCCGCCAATCAGCCTATGTACAGCCATTGCAAGCGATATGTGATGATTTTCAATGGCGAAGTTTTTAATTATCAGCAAATAGCTGATGAATTGCAAGAACAACATTTTAAAAAACATAGCAGCAAAATTCAATTCAATACACACTCCGATACTGAAGTTATTTTAGAAGCATTTTGTTTTTGGGGAAATGAATTTGTAAACAAATTAAATGGCATGTTTGCCATCATAATTTATGATACACAAACGCATAAATTATTTATCTATCGTGATAGATTAGGCGTAAAACCAATTTATTATTTCTATCAAAATAATGTGCTTGTTTTTGGTTCAGAATTAAAAGCAGTGTTACAATTTTCATCAGTAAAAAATAAAACTGAAATTGATAACGAAGCATTAAATCAGTATTTGCATATTGGCTACATTGCCGAACCATTAAGCATTTACAAGCATATTAAAAAATTTCCTGCTGGTGCTTTTGCCGAATTAGAAAAAGGAAAATTTGAAATAAAATATTATTGGAAAGCTGAAGATAAAATTGAATCCAGCATTCATCACAATTTTATTGATACCAAATTAGAATTAAAAAACTTGTTGTTGGATTCAGTAAAACTGCGCATGATTAGCGATGTACCCTTCGGTACTTTTTTAAGCGGAGGTATTGATAGCAGCTTAGTTACAGCTATGGCGCAGCAAAATTCATCAGTGCCTATTAAAACATTTTCTATTGGTTTTAAAGAAGCTAAATTCAATGAAAGTAAATTTGCAAAACAAGTTTCTAATCATTTAAAAACAGATCATCACGAATTTATTGTAGGCGAAAAAGATGCCATGGAATTGGTTTCAAAAATTTCAGAAGCTTATGATGAACCTTATGCTGATTCTTCTGCATTGCCAACCATGTTGGTTTCGAAATTAGCCAAGCAAACTGTAACCATGACTTTAAGTGGCGATGGTGGTGATGAATTAATGATGGGTTATGGCATGTATAATTGGGCTAATAGATTAAACAATCCATTTATCAATGCAGTTAGAAAACCTGCTGCCGCAATGATGAAAATGATGGATTCGAAATACAAACGTGTAGCTGATTTATTGAATTATGATGATAAAAAATATTTACACGGACATATTTTTTCGCAAGAACAATATTTTTTTACAAGAGATGAAGTGAGCCATTTGGTTGAAAAAAATCATCAAAGCAATTTTGTTTTCGATTATCATTTTGAAACAAAAAGAAAATTATCAGCCGCCGAGCAGCAAGCTTTATTTGATATAAAATATTATTTAAAAGATGATTTGTTAGTAAAAGTTGATAGAGCAAGTATGCAATATTCATTAGAAACTCGTACACCATTTTTAGATTATAGAGTGGTAGAATATTGTTTGAATATCAGCGAAAAATTTAAGATGAATAATGGCATCCAAAAATTTATGTTGAAAGAAATTTTGTATGATTTTGTACCACGAGAAATATTTAATAGACCCAAATGGGGCTTCTCAATTCCATTAGTTAATTGGCTAAAAGCCGATTTAAAATATTTGATTGATGATTATTTAAATGAAAAAATAATCACAGAATCGGGCTTAGTGAATTACGCTATAGTAAACGATTTGAAACAAAAATTTAATAGTGGTAAATACGATTACTTATACAACCGCCTTTGGTTGTTAATTGTATTGCATATGTGGAAGAAGAAATAATGTTTAGGGATACCCAAATTAACTCTTTTTATTTTACCACAGTTATCGTTCCGGATTGAACAACATTACTAAAATTTCCCGTTCTATCTTTTAATTTAAATGAAAATGTAGTGGTTTCAGATGTATTGGCGCTATTCAATAAAATAGTATTTTTCAATATTACAGAAAATTGCCCTTGCACTACAATGCTTGAATTTAAAGGCGCTACAGGCGGAATATGATAACGTTCAACCAAAGTTGAATTTCTATTATCTGTTACAAATAAGGAAAGTGAATCGGCAGAAATATCGCCCACATTTCCATCACCATCAGTAAATTTTATAGTAAATTTCAAAGAGTCGTTAAACTGCTTTACGGTAGTTGGCGAAGCATCAATAAATTCAATTTCGGGTGTGGTTGAAATGGGTGGATTTATAGTCGGCTTAGTATCTTTTTTACAAGCGGCAAACAAGCAAATTGTTAATCCCAATAAATACAATATTTTAGTTTTCATTTTTAAATAATTAAGGCGCTACTACAAATGAAAAATAACTTTGCAAATAAAAATCTAACCCTGATGATGGAATTTCGGTAGGCGAACTGTGCTGACTATCTTTAGTGTAAATACGCATATATACTGGTGTTCCAGCTGTAAATTGATTGGTATTAATAGTGAATGAATAAAAATATGGCTTATGAGTTCCAAATAAATTATCTAACCAAACTGCTGTAGAATTAAAATTTAAATTTTGATAATTAGCCATACTAAAATCAGTAGGATTGGTAGAAAATTTTATTTTATTAAAAGTAAATTGTGCAGGTGTTTCGGTATCATCATATAATCCAAACCAAATGGTAAGCAAAGTATTATTGGGTACTAAAAATGGCATAAACGGACTTCCATTTCTTATCGTATCAATGCGGTATGATGGATTTAATCCGTTTGGAATAGTGGCAACAATTCCGAAAGTTTGTGGCGGTGCATTGGGCAGCCCTGCTACATTTCCAAACACATCAGGTGCTCCTGCATTTATCCAATTTGTGATTTTTTGTATTTGCGAAGCCGCCAACATATTATCATATAATGGCATTCTGCCCAATACTGAATCGTTAGTTAAAATTCGTTCGTGTAGCCAACTTAATGTGGCATCATAAGGTTTTACCCTGTACACAAAACTTTGTGCTGTATTATTCTTTTTTACAGGTTGCAAAACCAAAGTGTTGTAAGCACTTTGTACCGTTCTAAAATCGGGTTCAAATGCTCCATCGTGGCAACCAGGCATAGCACATTTTGCTACAAAAATATATTTATGAATGCCAACAAAGCTATTACTATCAATGGTTACAGCACTAATATTGGTAGGATATTTTATAGCAGAATAAGGATTGGTAGGCAAATCGGGTGTAGTGCCATCTACATATTCTTTTTTACAAGAAATAGTAAACAGCATTGCAGCTGATAAAAAAGCAATTAAAAAAAATACATTTTTCATGTTCAAAAAATATTTCCAAATTTAAAGAAATAATTTTTCACTTTCGTAAAAAGTTTAAGAGATGATGGATGCCGAAATATTTAATACAATTGCTATTACTGCCACTGCCGAATTTAACGATAAAGGCAGTAAGTTTTTAGCTTATGCTATACCTATTAAAAATGCAGCCGAATTTAAAATTGAATTGCACAAATTAAAAGAATTGCATCCTAAAGCAGTACACTATTGCTTTGCTTATAGACTTGGATTAGATAGAAATGATTTTAGATATAGCGATGATGGCGAACCGAGCAATACAGCAGGCAAACCTATTTTAAACCAAATTGATGCTAAGCAAATTACCAATGTATTAGTGGTAGTGGTACGTTATTTTGGTGGTATTTTGTTAGGCGTACAAGGCTTAGTAAATGCTTATAAAACGGCTACACAATTGGCTTTGAACAATTGTAACATCATTCAAAAACAAATTACACAGCCCATAAAAATTGAAACCGATTATTCGAATGTAAGTAATTTAATGAATTTTTTAAAACGCCATGAAATTGAAATTTCAAAAAAGCAAATTGAACTGTTTTGTATGATTGAAATAGAAGCAACTACTCAACAAATAACAGCTTTAGAAAAATTTGCCGAACAACATTTTGGGAAATTTGAAATCAAGAAATAGAATTAGTTATTCTACTTTTTATTTTATTCAAAAAAAACAAAAAAGTGTTATAAATTCACACCTCAAAATTTTTAATAAATGACTAAAAAACTTTTTCCAATTCTAATGAGCGCAAGCATAATAGCTGCTTCGTGTGGCGGTGGTTCCACATCTGAAAAAAATAAAACCGGCCGTACCGAATTTTTTGATGTAAAAGGAATGGATAGCACTGTAAAGGCTTCCGACGATTTTTTTAGCTATGCCAATGGTGCATGGGTAAAAGAAACTAAAATACCTGATGACCAAAAAGGTTGGGGAAGTTTTATCCGTTTAAATCAAGATAACATTGCGCATTTGCACGAAATTATTGAAGAGTTATCTAAAAAAACTGATTTACAAAAAGGAAGTTTAGAACAAAAAGTAGGCGATGCTTATGCCAGCGGTATGGATACTATGGCTTTAGAAAAAGTAGGTATTACGCCACTTGCCGAGCAAATGAAAAAAATTGATGCTATTAAAAATGCAGATGATTTAATTAATTATGCTACGCAAGATTATAAAAATGGCGAAGGCGAATTATTCGGATTTTATGTAAGCGCTGATGATAAAAATAGTTCGATGAACATAGCTTCATTAGGACAAAGCGAAACATCATTACCCGAAAAAAGTTATTATTTTAATAATGATGAAAATACAAAACATGTTCGTGAAGCATTTGTACAATACGCTTCTACCTTGTTTCAGTTAGTAGGCGATGATAAAGCTGCTGCCGAAAAAAATGCAGCTACAGTTTTAAAATTAGAAACTGAAATTGCAAAATCGCACCGCAGCGCAGTTGAATTACGTGATCCACAAAAAAATTATAATAAAGTAATGATGGCAGATTTGAGCAAAATTTCAAAAGATTTAAATTGGGCTCATATTTTTGAAAACATGGGTGTTAAAATTGATTCTATCAATGTAGCACAACCCGATTACTATAAAGCATTAGGCAGTTTAATTAAATCGCAGCCTATTGATGCATGGAAAACAAAAATGCGTTTTAATTTTATTACAAGTTCGGCTCCATATTTAACCAAAGCTTTTCGTGATGCTCAATTCGAGTTTTATGGTAAAACATTAAATGGTCAAAAAGTTCAACAACCACGTTGGAAACAAATGACAAGTGCCGTAGATGGTGGTTTAGGCGAATTAGCTGGACAATTATATGTAAAAAAGTATTTTACCGAAAATGCTAAAAAACGTATGGACGAATTAGTAAGCAATATTACAGCAGCTTACAAAACACGTTTGCAAAAATTAGATTGGATGACTGATGCTACTAAAACAAAAGCATTAGAAAAATTAGCAGCCATTATGCGTAAAATTGGCTATCCTGATAAATGGAAAAAATATGATGATGTTGAAATTACTCGTGATAATTATTTTGCAAATGTGAAGAGCATTCAGAAACATGGTATGCACGAAATGTTAGGTAAATTAGGCAAGCCAGTTGATAAAACTGAATGGGGTATGACACCGCCAACAGTAAATGCATATTACAATCCATCATACAATGAAATTGTATTTCCTGCTGGTATTTTGCAATGGCCATTCTTTGATGAAAACAGCGATGATGCTATTAATTATGGCGGTATAGGTATGGTAATTGGACATGAAATTACACATGGTTTTGATGACCAAGGTCGTCAATACGATGCACAAGGCAACATGAAAGATTGGTGGACAAAAGAAGATGCTGAAAAATTTGAAGCCAAAACAAAAGGATTAATTAATCAATATGGTAGTTGCAAAATTTTAGATGGCATTAATGTAAATGGCGAATTAACATTGGGCGAAAACATTGCCGATTTTGGTGGTTTGGCAATTGGTTATGATGCTTATAAAATGACTAAACAAGGACAAGCCAACGAAAAAATTGATGGCTTTACTGGCGATCAACGCTTCTTCTTAGGCTTTGCACAGGTATGGAGAGTTAAAAAACGTGAAGAGTTGATGCGTATGAGTATTAAAACTGATCCACATTCACCAGCTATGTTTCGTGTAAATGTACCATTAATGAATTTCGAACCTTTCTATCAAGCATTTAATGTAAAAGAAGGCGATAAAATGTATTTGAAACCAGAAGAACGTGCTAAAATTTGGTAATCTTTTATTTGTAAATTTTGAATGTTAAAAAAATCCTCGAAGTAAATCTTCGGGGATTTTTTTTGCACTAAAGTCTTTAAAGAAATAAAGAGTAGTATTTTTGCGTACTCAATTTTATAGTGTTCATGAAAAAAATAGTTTTACTTTTTCAATTCATTTTAGCTTCGCAAATATTATATGCCCAATGGCATTCAAAGCCTATTTTAATTGCATTTGATGTTACTAAAAAAGCAGCAGCCCCTGATTATAGCTTAGAAAAAAACTGGGCTGCATTACCCACCCGAACAGATGAATGTGATAAAACCCCAATGGGTTTGCACGATGAACAATCAACAGCAATGGCCGATGTATTCTGGATTCATCCAACCACTTATACCAGCCAAGCCGATTCTGTTTTTGGATGGAATGCTGATGTAAATAATATGGAATTAAACAAAAAAACAGATAAAAGCACAATGCTATTTCAGGCAAGTGTATTTAATGCAGCTGGCAAAATATATGCACCCCGATATAGGCAGGCGCATTTGTATGCTTTTTTTACACCCAATAAATCAGAAAAATGGAAAGCATTACATTTTGCTTATGGCGATATAAAAAATGCTTTTGAATATTATATGCAACATTATAATAATGGTAGACCAATAATTATTGCAGCCCATAGCCAAGGCAGTCTTCATGCATTTTGGTTGCTTCGTGATTATTTTGCAAATAAGCCTTTGATGAAACAATTAGTAGCAGCTTATATTGTAGGAATGCCTATTCCAAAAGATTCTTTACATTTTTTAGCACCTTGCAATGATGCTTCGCAAACCAATTGCTATGTAAGTTGGTGTACATTTCAAAAAGGATTTTATCCAGCAGGATATAATGAATATAAAGTAGCTGAATGTATTAATCCAATTACTTGGGAAGTTGATGAATCCTATGCTTCAAGGCAATTGAACAAAGGAAGTGTGTTGTTTAATTTTAATAAAATTGTTCGCCGCCGAGTTGATGCTTTGAATAAAGATGGATTATTATGGATTCATAAGCCTCGATTATTAGCAGCCTTATTTTTACGAATTAAAAATTATCATGTAGGCGATTATAATTTGTTTTATATAAATGTTCGAGAAAATGCAAAACACCGAGTAGATGAATTTTTGAAAAAGCAGAATAAATAAATATTGTTTTTTATTCAGTAAAATATATTCTGAAATTCGAAAATGCAAATTATATTTGCACCACAAAATCAAACATCATGAGTGCACATACTAATACTACCGACGAAACTACACAACGTTCGAAAGATTTAATTGTAATTACATTTTTAGCAATAGCTGCTTTTTTCTTAACTACGTTTGTAGTATTAAATATGAAAGGCTACCAATCGCCACATAAAGAAGGTAGCGAAAGAGTGATTAGCAAATAATTCATGTAGCTTTATACAAAACAAAACCGAATTGTGCCTTGGCATAGTTCGGTTTTCTATTTTACTGAATAAAAAACTGCTTTTAAAAAATCAATTTCCAAATCACATTTTGATTTTGAAAAATTAATATTGAAGTTTGCATAAAATAAAATTAAATTGAAAAGCATTTCAATACAAACCACACAACACGTTAAAATTGATTACGAATTGGCAAGTTGGGCTGATAGAGCTTTGGCGTATGTAATTGATGCTTTTGTATTAATTATTTTTTTATGGTTGATGTTTGCTGTGTTCAGCGATGCAAAATATTTACATTATTTAATCACACTTCCTATTTTTTTATTTTTACATTTAATTATCGAAGTGCTTAACAATGGCCAATCGTGGGGCAAACGTGTGATGGGAATTAAAATTGTAAAATTAAATAGCTCTACTTTAAAAACTTCAGATTATACTATTCGTTGGTGTTTTAGATGCTTAGATATTTATGGCTCATTCGGGCTGTTAGCTTCCTTATTTGTTGGTTCATCAAAAAACAATCAACGCTTGGGCGATATGCTGGCAAGTACTGTGGTTATTCGTTTAAATCCACGTCAACGATTAACACTTTCAGATTTATTGCGTATTCAAACAGTAAATGATTATCAACCTTTATATCATCAAGTTACAAGACTTACAGAAAAAGATGTACTTACTGTGAAAAATGTATTAGACGATTTTAAAGAACATAAAAATATTGTGCATGCAAAATTGGTAGATGAATGCACCCAAAAAATTATGTTTGCTATGGGTATTGCCGAACATCAGCAAGAAAAAAATTTAGAGTTTTTGAAAATTGTATTAAAAGATTACGTGGTACTTACCAGATAAAATTTTATCATTTATAATATTTTTATTTAGGCTTCACTCCCATCTGAAATCCAAGCCCAAGGCTTAATCCACCTGGTGACATTGTTTTTACTGCATCTAATGAACTACTGGTAACTAAATGATTAGACAACACCGATAGCTTATCGTTTTGCGACATGGTAAAACTTAAACCAGCATGAACATACAACCTACTATATGTTTTTATTTTCCAATATTTATAGGCATTAAAAGCCAAATTAACTTGCGGTTTTAATTTAAACGTAACAGTACTATGGCTTACTCCATTCATCACTTTTGTTTCGATATTTGGCAACTCAATTTTATCAGATCCCTTTGAGTAAGTAAGCCCTAAACCATAAGCCCATCCTGTACTACAAGGCTTAGTATAAAATTTTAAAATACCACCAAATTTTGTACCCCAAGTACTTAATCCCACACCAGGTGCAATAGTAAATTGTTGAGAAACAGGTACTTCAAAATTTATTCCTAAAATACCATAAGGATTATTAATCCCCATTGATGCGCCAAAATACAATGGCGAACATACTATTACTGTATTTTGAGGGCTACTTTTTTTAGCAGCTTCAAAACCTTGTGCATTAACCATTAATGCGCTGATTACAAAAACAAAAGTTAATATTTTTTTCATTGATAAAATTTTGATAAAAATAATACAAATTTTCAAATATTGATTTACTAAATCATTCGTCAATTTTCTATTACTTTTGCCAACTAAAATTTTCAAAAAAACAATACATATGTACACCGATAAATTTGAATACCACGATTATTACTTAATGGATGAATTATTAAGTGATGAACACAAATTGATAAGAGATACAGTTCGTCAATGGGTAAAAAAAGAAGTATCGCCAATTATTGAAGATTATGCTCAAAAGGCTGAATTTCCTCAACATTTGGTAAAGCAATTAGGCGATATTGGTTGCTTTGGGCCAACCATTCCTACCGAATATGGTGGTGGTGGATTAGATCAAATTAGTTATGGTTTGATGATGATGGAATTAGAACGTTGCGATAGCGGATTGCGTTCAACAGCATCTGTTCAAGGTTCATTGGTAATGTATCCCATTTATGCTTATGGCAACGAAGAACAACGCAAAAAATATTTACCAAAATTAGCCAGCGGCGAATGGTTAGGTTGTTTCGGGTTAACTGAACCAAGCCATGGTAGCGACCCTGGCAGCATGATTACCAATATTAAAGATGCTGGCGATGGTAAAAATGTGATTTTGAATGGTGCAAAAATGTGGATTAGTAATGCGCCATTTGCACAAGTGGCAGTGGTTTGGGCAAAAAATGAAGCAGGAAAAATTACAGGAATAATTGTTGAACGTGGCATGGAAGGCTTTACTACGCCTACTACACATGGCAAATGGAGTTTACGGGCAAGTGCAAC
>JBEEMV010000271.1:0-12555 GCA_041192505.1 Bacteroidota bacterium | reverse complement strand
TTTTCCACCCTTTTGATACAAATAAGCAGCTGTTAAATAATAATCTTCTTCTTCGGGATATTGCGAAATCAATTCTTCGTAAACCGCTGCTGCATCGCTTAATTTATTATTAAAAGCCAATGCTTCGGCATATTGTACTTGATACCATTTGTTTTGTTTATCCAGCTTTACAGCAGTTTTTGCAAACAATAAAGCAGGTTCATATTTTTGTGTTTCGATATAAATTTTTGATAGCTGATAATAGGCTGCATCGTTGTTTGGGTTGTTTCTTACACATTCATTAAACTTGCTAATTGAAAGTGGCACATCGCCCAATGTATAAGCTTTTACAGCATCTAAAAATAATTTTTGATCATCACTAGCTTTAGCATTTAATTGATTTTCGGTAGCCGAATTTTTGGTAGATGATTGAGCAGATTTATTTGAACCACACGATTGCAGCAAAACAAAAACAACACTACATAACAGAAATATTTTTTTCATATTTTTTGTAATCGATAAATGAAATTACAATATCGTGGTATAATCGCCAATGCTTACATCTTCAGCTTTCGAAACTTTTTGTACAAAATTTCCAATCATTGAATTTGTAATACAAGCATTTTCAATTTTCGAATTGGTTTGTACAATACTATTTTCAATTACTGATTTTTTAACGATTGATTTTTCACCAACTGAAACGTAAGGACCAACAATACTATTTTCTATCGTTACATTTTCGCCAATAAAACAAGGCTGAATTACAGTGCTATTAACAATTGTAGCCGATGCAGGTATTTTTAAATTATGTTCATTCAAAGCCAATACACGTTGATTGGTGTACACCGTAGCATCTTTGTTTCCACAATCTAACCATTCTTTTACTTGCCCTGGTTTAAATTGTGTGCCTTTATTTTTCATATTTTCTAAGGCATTGGTTAATTGATATTCGCCTTTTTCTTTAATATCATTATCCAATAAGTATTGCATTTCACGGCGCAAATAATCGCCATCTTTAAAATAGTAAATGCCTATAATTGCTAAATCGCTTACCAACTCTTTCGGCTTTTCTACAAAATCGGTAATCATGTTTTTATCATTCAGTTTAACCACACCAAATGCTGATGGATCTTCAACTTTTTGAACATAGATTACACTTTCATCCGATGCTTCAATTTTAAAATCGGCATAGAATAAAGTATCGGCAAAAGCTACCATTACATTACCTTTTAAACATTCTTCGGCACACATAATAGCATGTGCCGTACCCAACGGAACATCTTGATAAAATATTTTTCCTTTAGCGCCCAATCTTTCAGCAATTGCTAATAATTGTAATTCGGTTTCTTTGCCAAAATCACCAATTACAAAAGCAATTTCATTTATTTTTTCGTTACACATAGCAGCTATATCTTCTGCTAATCTTTCTACAATTGGCTTACCACCCACTGGTATCAATGGTTTTGGAGTGGTTAATGTATGTGGTCGCATTCTTTTTCCTGCACCAGCCATGGGTATAATTATATTCATGTAATCAATAATTTAGATTAAATATTTTTTATTTTTTCTCTTCACATTGCCCCAACAAATAGCCCGTAAAACCCAATCCCCAATTAGGATGTAACTCAGTTGCAGGTTTATATTTTGAATAGCAATTCATCGATTTCTCTAATACTGGTTTTGCTCTTTCTTTTCCACCGCCAAACATTTTTGGTGTATAAAATAAGGCTTGCCCACGAGTTAAATATATTCTTGGATTTAATGAATCAATGGCTTCGGCTTGCATTAAAATACCTGCTGAAATTTTGCCATATTTTGCACCACGGCTCATTGGACTTACCATTATTCTGGCACCATTTACTCGGGCTTTCATTACATATATTTCTGAATTATTGGGTTGCAACGAATCGGCTTTGTTTATTGCCGCTTCGGCTCTATCGCATACTGCATCTATTTCTTCGCCTTTTAAGCCCATGTAACAAGTCATTTGATTGCAATAAGCTGCATAATAAAATGGCAACCACTGTGATTTTTCTTTATTCGCAATTAACTCGAAACGATTGGCAGTAGCCATATAATCATCTTTTGTTTTAGCCGAATCCATTAATGCAATGGTGCTTTTCATCATGGTATTATATTTTTCGCTTTGCGCAAATGCCGAAACACTTATCATTAAAATGCTTACAGCTAATAATATTTTTTTCATTTTAAAATTGGTTTAATTTTTATTGATTAATTTTTCTAAACTTGAATCATAAATGGTTTGATAGTGTTTGCATTTGCCAAAATCAATTCCGTTAATGCTTATTGCATCATCATCTACAGTTCCAATTAATTCAATTGGCACAATATCTTTTTTGCATAATGCTTCAAAAGCTGCTTGGTGCTTAGGTTTTACAGTTACTATTACTCTGCCTTGTGCTTCGCCAAATAATAAAGCATCCATACGCATATCATCATCTTTCATTTCAATATCAACCCCATAACCATTTACCATAGCCGATTCAATGATATTCATAAACAATCCGCCTTCTGAAATATCATGAGCCGAAACCACTAATTTTTCAGCAATTACTTCTCTTACTAATTGCTGCATATTGTATTCTTCATCCAAATTAAAATAAGGTGCTGGCGAATTTTTTACACCATGATGATGAATTAAATATTGTGATGAAGCAATATCATTTACATTTTTACCAATTAAATAAATTAAATCGCCAGGCTTACGAAACGCAATACCCATCTTGTTTTCGTGGTTTTGCAACAAACCCATCATACCAATTGTAGGCGTTGGTAATACGGGTCCAACATCGGATGATTGATTATAAAAACTAACATTACCGCCAGTTACAGGCGTTCCAAATTTTTCACAAGCCGATTTCATGCCCATAATAGCATGTGCAAATTGATAGTACACTTCTTCATTATATGGATTACCAAAATTTAAGCAATTGGTAATTGCCATTGGTTCGCCGCCACTACATACAATATTTCTTGCAGCTTCTGAAACGGCAATAGCAGTACCCACTTCGGGGTTTGCATGAATATAATATGGATTACAATCTACCGTTAAAGCCAATGCTTTTTGTGTTCCGTTTATTCTTACTATGGAAGCATCAGATGGCATGTTGGTAGTTTGATTTCTAACCTGAACCATGCTATCATACTGCTCATAAATCCAACGTTTGCTTGCCATATTTGGTAATGAAATTAATTGAATAGCCACCATTTGCATATCGCTTGGTTCATCAATATTTTCAATATCAAATTTCTTGATTTCTTCAAAATATTTTGGCTCTTTCATGGTGCGATGATACACAGGCGAATCGCCGCCCAATACCAAGTTCACAGGTTTTACACGAGCAATTAATTCATTATTAAAAGTAAATTCTAAAATTTCTTCTTCAATCACTTCGCCAATTACAGCACAATTCAAATCCCATTTATCAAATATTTTTTCGATGGTTTTTTCCATTCCTTTTTCTACCACCACTAACATTCTTTCTTGCGATTCACTCAACAACATTTCCCAAGGTTTCATGTTGGTTTGTCGAGTTGGAACTTTGTTCAAATCAATCTTCATTCCTACTTTTCCCTTTTCACTCATTTCGCTGGTTGAACAAATAATGCCTGCTGCGCCCATATCTTGCATGCCTGCCACACAGCCAGCATCAATGGCTTCAAGCGTTGCTTCCAATAATAATTTTTCCATAAAAGGGTCGCCCACTTGCACACTTGGCAATTCTTCGGCGCTATCTTCTGTAATATCTGCCGACGCAAAACTTGCACCGTGAATACCATCTTTGCCTGTTGCACTACCTACGATATAAACTTTACTTCCCGGATTTTTTGCAGTGGCAGAAACTGTTTTACCTAATTCTACAATACCAGCACTGAAAGCATTTACCAACGGATTGATGTTGTATGATTCATCAAAATAAACTTCGCCACCCACAGTTGGTACACCAAAGCAATTGCCATAATCGCCAATTCCTTTTACCACACCTTTTAATAGATTACGAGTATTTGAATGATTAAAATCGCCAAAACGTAAACTGTTTAATGAAGCTACAGGTCTGGCACCCATTGTAAAAATATCACGGCTAATACCACCAACGCCAGTTGCAGCGCCTTGATACGGCTCGATAGCTGATGGATGATTATGCGATTCGATTTTGAATACACAACCCAATCCATCGCCAATATCAACTAATCCTGCATTTTCTTCGCCAGCTTTGGCTAAAATATGTTTGCCATCTTTTGGTAATTTTTTAAGCCAAGCAATGGAATTTTTGTAGCAGCAATGTTCGCTCCACATTACACTAAACATAGATAGTTCAGTAAAATTGGGTTCACGACCCATTAACTCAATTAGCTTTTCCCATTCATCTTGTTTTAAGCCTAATTCTAAAGCGTTTTGTAACGTTGGTTTTGGTAAATTATCGTTTGGAATATTCATGTATAAAAAAATATGAAGTGCAAAAATACAATTTCAATCTGCATTTAATTACATAAGTTTTTACTTTCGAAATAAGATTTATATTTTTTTTGTTAACCGAAACTTGATGAACTACTATTTAAATTGCATAACCATCATTTTAAAATTTCATTTATTAAAAAATTTGAATAATTTTATACACCAAAACTATTTGATTTTTTACCTTAAATAAATTATGATTATGAATAGGTTTTATGCCTTCATAGTTTTTTTCTTTTTGCAATACCTGATTGCTTATTCTCAACCATGTACTGTTTTTATAAGTTCATCGCCCACAAATACAACAATTTGCAAAGGCATTTCCATTTCACTTTTTGCTTCCGGAAATGGAACATCATATAGTTGGTCGCCATCTAGTAGTTTAAGTTCGCCATCAGGCTCAAATGTATTGGCCAATCCTACTGTTGCTACTACTTATCAAGTAATTGCTGCATGCACCGGAGGTATATTTGATACCGCTTATATTACAATAAATGTGGTGCCTATACCAACTGCATCATTCACTTATTCGCCCACTACCATTTCATGCGCCAGTACACCAATAAGTTTTACCAATACATCGTCAGGCGGCACATTGCCTTATACTTATTTATGGACATTTGGAGCACAACAAAGTACTTTAGCTAACCCTAATTTTTCATCCAATTCAAATGGCTGCGGCGCTTTAATAAGCAATGCCATTTTAAAAGTAACTGATGCCAATAATTGCATCAGTTTTGCTTCACAAAATTTGAATCAGAATGGCATACCAATCATACCCATTTTAGTAGATTCAAATACATCAAACCCTTTTAAGAATTGTGTATCAAGTAGTGGTAGCATTAATTACAATCTTACATTAAATAATGTTACAGCAAATTCAAATTGTGTAAGCAGCTATACTATTGATTGGGGTGATGGAAATATTCAAACTAATATTGCCGCCATTGTACCTGCCAAATACCGCCATTTATATACTGCTTATGGAGTATTTTCAATTATAATTACGGCTAATGGAAGTAATGGCTGTAGCATTAGTCAAACTTATAAATTTCAAAACTTAGGCTTACCATCAATTGGCATTGGTACAAATGGAAACACATTAGGTTGTATGCCACAAGTATTTTGTTTTAAATTAAAAAATTATGCTACAAACTTGATTGGAACAAGGTATAGATGGAACTTTGGCGATGGTTCGGCAGAGGTAGTTTGGAACTATAATCAACCCTATATATGCGATTCAATTTTTCATACCTACACTCAAACATCGTGCAATGGAATAGCATCGCCAGGTAATTTTTTATTAACTGTATGGGCAATAAATGATTGTGATAGCGTAGCTGATATTTATACTGGAGTTAGAATTTTTAGCAAACCAATACTCAGTTTTTCTGGACCAACCCAACTTACATCGTGTATTAATACACCTGTAAACTATGGCGCTAACATAATACAAGGCGCTGGAACAAATTGTCCGTTAATTTTATATGAATGGGATGTAAAAAAATACAACTCAAGTTTTAAAGATACTTTATATAGCTTATTTCCTACCTACACTTTTGCAACATCAGGTTCCTATCAAATAAAATTGCATGCACAAAATTATTGTGGTAGTTATAACGATTCATTTAATGTATGTGTAGATACTACTTTCACTCCACTCATATCAACTACTGCTGATTCAGGATGTGTGCCATTTACTCCGCATTTTACTTTAAACCCTGTTGATACTAGTTTATGTATGGCTAAATATTTTACTTGGCATGTAACTTATCAAAATGGTATGTCATTTATCAATTGCAAAAATAATAACGGTGCCTACTCTTTTCAAAATAGCACAACACTTCATTCGCAAAATCCAATTATAAAATTTGTTAACCCGGGTATTTATATAGTATATGCTGATGTTGCTACAGGCTGCGGCAGTAGTGCATCTACAGCTATTACCATTAATGCATTTAGCAAACCAATTCCCTATTTACTTACTACTGGATACTCTACTTGTGGTTCGATGACGGTGCATCCAAAAGATTCAATTAGTGCATTATGTAATCAAGTTGCTACGCCCATTTCCAATTGGACATTTAGTGGCGGCATTCCGGCTACATCAACTGCTCTATATCCTTCTGTGGTTTTTAATACGGCTGGCGTTCATAAAATAACTATCACTAAGCCTAATTACTGTGGCAGTGTATATGATACTTTATTTGATACCATATTACCACAACCCATAGTAAATGCTGGCAATGATATAACTATTTGTAAAGGGCAAGGCGATACATTAATGGCATCGGTAATAACAAATGGAGGAAGTTATACCTATGCATGGAGCCCTACAATATGGCTTAGTGGCTCATCAAGCATTCATCCATTTGCATTTTCGGCATATGATACAACTTATATTTTAACAGCCACTTATGGTAATTCATGTTATGGGTTTGATTCGGTAAAAGTGCATGTAAATCCTTCGCCAATATTAGTCATCCATAATCTAAAACCAGCCATTTGCATGGGTGATACCGCAATAATTTTTGCAACAGGTGGTACAAATTATACTTGGACGGGCAACAATATATTGAGCAATAACAATGATACAATTTTTGCTATTCCTACCAATACTAGTGTTTATTCAGTTAGCACTACTAATAATTTTAATTGCACCGCCACACAATCTACCACAGTAAATGTAAACCCAATTCCAATTGTTCAGGTATCGCCCTCAGCAATAAATTCAATTTGTTTTGGCAATAATATTACCATGCAAGCATCAGGTGCAAATACATATTCATGGTCTCCAGCTACAAATTTATTTAATACAAATGGGATATCAACAATTGCATCGCCAATAGTTAATACCAATTATGTATTAACAGGTACAAGTTTGTTTGGATGTAGTGATACCGTTCATTTTACAATTAATGTAAATGGAAATCAATCTACTTCGTGTTATACATTAAAGGATACCATTTGCGAAGGAGAATCAACAACATTAATTGCTACAGGCTCTACAAGCTATTTGTGGTCTCCACCATTTACATTAAACAAATCAACGGGTGATTCTGTAATTGCTTCGCCTATTACCACCACTACATATCTTGTAACGGGTGCTCCTTTATCTGGCTGCCCCGATACAGCTATATTAAAAATTTATGTTCGCCCATATATCAATTTTTTGGTTCAACAATCTAACCCAATTATTTGTAAAAATAAAAATAGCGATACCATTTTAATTAGTGGTGGTACTAATTTTACTTGGCAACCACCCACCGCAGGACTTCAAATAATAAGCAATAATTTTGTGATTGCATCTCCTACTATTACCAGCACATATACCTTAACTGGCACAAACAATATTGGCTGCAACATTTCTTCTTCAATTCTTGTAAATGTTGATACAATGCCTACTCCAAAGTTTTCGCATACGGCAAATGGTTGTGCAGGTTCGGGCATTTCTTTCATTAACAACACATCAAGCAACGTTAATTTTTTATGGAAATTTGGCGATGGCGATACATCATCTGTTCTTTCGCCCATACATATTTATACATCGGCTGGCAAATATCAAATTACATTAATTGCCTCAAATAGTGGTGGTTGTGCTGATTCAATATTTGATAGTATAACAATAATTGCAACGCCACAATCTGCATTTACCATTTCTCCTAAAAATGGATGTGGTCCACTAAATGTTTTGTTTACAAATTTGAGTACAGCTACCAATACTACTTATGGATGGAGTTTAGGTAATGGCAATAATTATAATGGCATAACGCCGCCATCTACCATTTACCCATTACCTTATAAAAACGATTCTGTTTTTATTGTGCAATTAATTACAACTAATCAATGCGGTAATGCAATTGCAACAGATTCGGTAATTGTAAAACCATTACCCAAGGCAGGTTTCGGAAGTAATATTACTACTGGGTGTTCACCTCTTTCTGTATTAATGGCTAATACATCCATTGGTTCGCCATCTAATTTTGTTTGGCATTTTGGCGATGGTACTTCAAGCATTTCAATCAATCCTATTTCACATCAATATTTTGCAATAGCAAATGATTCAATTTATACCTTACAATTAATTGCTTCAAATAGCTGCGGCACCGATACATTTTCTAAAATAATTTTAGTGCATCCTAATGTACTTACAGCCATTATAAATATGAATCCATTACAAGGTTGTGCTCCATTTACCACCACATTTACAGCATTTACATCGGGTGCTACTTCATTGTATTGGAATTTCGGAAATAGTAATTTCTCTACCAACACTTCCTCAACACAAACTTACAATACAGCCGGAAGTTATGTTGCCTATTTGTACGCTAATAATGGTTGTAGCTTTGATACAGAGCAAGTTTCAGTGTTTGTTAATCCTGCTATGAATATTAATTTCAACACCAGTAAATCTATTGCTTGCCAAGGCAATTCTATTTTATTTTCAAATGCTACTTCAGGTTTATCCAATACACACTGGAACTTTGGCGATGGAACATCAAGCACAAATTCAAATCAATCTCATACCTATTTACAAGCAGGAAATTATACTACCACATTTACTGGTACTTCTGCATTGTATGGTTGTGTTGATTCAATTTCAAAAACAATTACTGTACATCCTTCACCGCAAATAAATATTTCGGCAACACCTTTTGTGGTATGCGTTAATCAACCCATTCAATTTTTAAACACCAGCAGTAATGTAAACTTTCATCACTGGAATTTTGCCGATGGAAACAGCAGCAACAATTTTTCACCAACCCATTCATTTGCTGTAAATGGAAATTATGTTGTACAATATATTGGGTCAAATAATTTTAATTGTGCCGATACTTCTATTCTTCCAATCACGGTAAATCCTACACCAGTAGCAAGTTTCAGCATCAATGCTTCAGCCCCATGTCAATTACCATCTACCATATCTACATTCAATTCATCATTAGGTGCCAATAATTATATTTGGTATGATGGAAATGGAAATTCATCCAATAACACAAATCCAAGTTTTACTTATTTGCAAGGCGGCATTTTTCCATTACAATTAATTGCTCAAAATAATTTTGGATGTGCTGATACATTTTCACAATCTATTACTATCAGTCAGCCATTGCATGCAGGTTTCGTTGCATTTCCGCTAACGGGCTGCCAACCATTAAAAGTATTATTTACCGATACCACTTCAAATGCTTTTTTTCATAATTGGAATTTTGGCGATGGTATTACTTCCCAAAATATTTCTGTTCAACACATTTATAACTCATCTGGCATTTTTGATGTAAGCCTAACTATTGCAGATGCAGCAAATATTTGCAACGATAGTATTTTTAAAAAATCATTGATATATGTTTTGCCCAAGCCAATAGCAAATTTTTATTACGAACCTTTATACACACCCATTCCCGAAGTTGGAATTATTTTTCATAATCATTCAATTGATGCCCTAAACTATAGTTGGTATTTTGGCGATGGCAGTTATTTAAATACCACCGATACATTTACAAAACATAATTATACAGCTTATGGTAAATATGATGTAATGCTAATAGCCATACACAGCAATGGATGTACAGATACTGTGATAAAAAATGTAACCACAGAATATGTACAAAATTTAACCATGCCAAATGCCATGATGCCTATGGCTGGTGCAAGCGATGAAGTAAAAATTTTTAAACCCAAAGGCATCGGGTTAAAAAAATATCGAATTGAAATATTTTCAACATGGGGCGAAAAAATATGGGAATCATCGGCATTAGATGAACATGGATCGCCGAAAGAATATTGGGATGGAACCTACCAAGGCAATGACGCTACGAAAAAGGGAATGCTATTGCCTCAAGATGTATATATATGGAAAGCCGAAGCTGTATTTGCTGATGAAAACATTTGGAAAGGCAATACTTATGATGGCACTACATTTAGCAATACAGGAACAATAACTTTATTAAGATAATTTTGTAATTGGTTTATTTGGTAAACAAAAAAGCCACATTCCAATTTTTGAATGTGGCTTTTCTTGAAATTTATAAAATTATTTTGAATCGGGTGTGATGTATGTTTTATTGCCATTACGATTAATGTAATATTTGCCACCACGTGGGCCAGTATGAACAGCTTGTCCATCAGGACCTTTTAATTTTGAATCAATTGGGTCATCAGATTTTACTTGTGCAGCTTTTGATTCTTTTACTTCTTTAACTTCCTTTTTTATTTCTGCTTTTTTAGTTTCAGCTTTTTCTTTTTTCGATTCAGCCTTTTCTTTTTTAGACTCAACTTTTTCTTTTTTCGATTCTTTTTTTGGTTCTTTTTTTGGTTCAGCTTTTTCCTTTTTGTCTTCCTTCTTTGAGTCAGATTTTTTAGCTTCTTTTTTCACTTCTTTGGTAGCCGTTTTTTTATCTTCTTTTTTCGAATCCGATTTTTTTGATTCTTTCTTGTCAGATTTTTTTTCGCTTTTTTTGTCTTCCTTTTTTTCTTTCTTCTCTTTAGTCGAGCTTTCTTTTTTTGCTTTAGCTTGTTCTTTGGCTGCAAATGTTGCTTGAGTAAAAACTAACGAAGCAACTAACATTGCAATTGATAAAAATTTGATTTTGCGCATGATTTTGATTTTAAATTAATTGTTAAAAGTAAAAATATTTAGCAGTTGATTATCTAAAATGATACCAATTTTATTTTGTAATAATTCCTTAACAGTTTTATAGCACTTTATTTCGCCATTTGCCCGACTTCAAATACCAATAGCTCATTATTAAAATAACGGTCCAATAAAATATTTCGCTAGCCCAAGCCAATGTTAGTGATAAATTAAGCCGCTTTACAAAATACAAAACATATATCAAGTAAAAAGTAATAGAAACAAATTCAACCAATAAATTAAACATGGTGTTGCCTGTGCCTTGCACACCTTGAAACATTACGGTTGAAATAGATAACAATACAATACAAAAAGCCAACATAAATAAAGGCTGAATTGCGCCATCAATCAAAGCTACATCAGATGTGTACACCTGCATTATTTGTTTTGCAAAAATGATTAAAACAATAGCCAAAATTAAACTAATAAAAAAACTTAATGTGGCTGCATTTTTAATTGTGCCTATTACTTCATCTAATTTTTTCTTTCCAATTTTATTACTTACTAAAGTATTACAACTGCTACCAATAGCCCAACAACTAATTGTAAATAAGAATAAAATGCTTCGCATAATATTAGCAATGGCTACTTTTTGTTCGCCCATATTTTCGAGCACAATAAAAAAAACATACCATGCACCAAAACTAAATGAAAACTGAAATACCAATGGAAACGATAAGGAAAGCAATTGCACAAATTTTTCTTTTTGCAATTTTATTGAAAACGAAAACTGAAATCGTTTCATATATTGATGTAATCTTAAATTATAAATCAACACCATCAACCCAGCCAATTCGGCTATAACACTGGCTATTGCAGCTCCATCGGTTTTTAATTCGGGCATTCCGAAATGACCAAAAATTAAAGCATAATCTAAAAAAATATTAATTATTGCGGTAGTTAATGTGCTATACATTAATACTTTAGTACGCCCTAAGCCAACATAAAATGCATTTATATTACTGATTAAAACGGTTATAAAAATGCCTATGCTTCTGTATTTTAAAAATGAAATACTATCGTCTGAAACTGCTTGTGAATGCACAATACGAGGCATAAACAAGGGTGCTACGTATATCATTATTAGAAATGCGAAAATGGCATACGCCAACATAATAATTGTATTATGAAACATTAAAGAACCAATCTCGGTTAGCTTTTTTTCGCCTAATCGTCGAGCTACTAAAATTTGTGTGCCACTGCCAAAGCCCCATGAAAGCACACTTAATAGCATATAGAACAAACCGCCCATAGCGCTTACACCAAGCGCTTCTTCGCCCAATCTGCCTAAGAAAGCAGTATTTGTAATTTGAATTAAATTTTGCGAAAGCATACCTGCCATAATTGGCAGTGCTATTAGTAAAATTTCTTTATATCGATTTATTGAAAACATTTTAAGATGCATCAAATGTATAAATTCAATTACAAATAATTTGAATGAATGGTTAATGAAATTATATTTGCC
>JBEEMV010000270.1:0-2859 GCA_041192505.1 Bacteroidota bacterium | reverse complement strand
AGATTCTGCTCATTAATCCAGTATTGTTCTAGCCATACGCTTTGGTATGAAGAGAAATTATATTCTATACCAACATATTTACACCATGGTATATATCCACCATATAATTCATCTTCAGTTAATCCATCAAAAATGCTGTCATCTGTCCAACTGTGATGAGCATAATCCCATGGTTTAAACCATATATCTATTTGTGGTTCCATTTTTATCCCTGCCTATCATTATCAGACTTATTATGAGTTTTATCCTCATTTTCGTTGTTTTCTATATCGCTAATATCATCGTTATATTGATACTCATCATCATTGTTATTTTCGTTTTCGTCTTCATTTTCTTGCACATCCCCATCCTTGTATTCTTCATGGTTTTCATGTGGATGTTCTTCAATGCTTTCAGGTGCTAAAGAGTTATGTGTATATTCTTCAGTTATAACTTCTTCTTGATATATTTCATTTTTTGGTTCTTTATTATCTGATTCATATTCGTTTGATATTTGTTTATTATCTGTTTGATATAATTCTGATGTGTCTTTATTATAATCAATTGCTTCTAATATTTTTCTTTCAATTAAAGTAATAGACGTTTTCCATTCTCCACCTGCACCAACTAATCTGCATAATCCTTCGGCCAACATATTATCTTTTTCTAATTTCCAATTTTGTGGAATATGAAAGCTAGGTAAATTTTCAAAATCTTTTGGGCTAAAAAATAAAGTTGCATATTCAATTTCTTGAGCCTTAGCAAAAACTTGTTGTACTATAACTTGCATTCTATCTTGTACATCTAAATTAGATGTGAGCTTTTTGATAATAGTTGCTAAAATAGATTTTATTAAATCATGCGTATGTTCATAAAATTTCTTATGTGCTTGCTCTAAATTATTTATGAGTTCCCCTGCATGACTCCATACTTCTTGCGTTGCCTTTTGCTCTGAATTCGTTAAAATATCTTGTACTTGATGCTCTGCTTCACTCAACATATTTTGAGTTGTATATTGCATTTCTTGGAGTTTATTTTCACATTCTGAATTTGTTGTATCTAGAATAGATTGAGATTGCTCATTAGCATGATTTACAATATTATTTGCTTCTAAATTGGCATTATCAAGAATAGATTGAGCTTGATGGCGTGCAAGAGCTAAAATATTATTATATTCTTCTATTTCAGCAATTTGTTGGTTAGTTACTATATTATGGAATGGTTTATGCCCATTCAAACTTAGATTTTTTTTAATGAATGTCATAACTTGCTTTAATATTTATTAAGGTTTAGCTAAAGAATTTTATTTTTTTGTATTTATATTATTGTTAACGTTATTGCTAGAACTAGAAGCAGGATTTATATTTTTTTTTATATTATTAATTACATTAGTTCTGCGTGCTAACATTTGTGCAATTACAGGTGGAGCATAACGCCTTGCAAAGTTAAATTCTTCTACTGTTATTTTTCGACCTTGCATAACTTGCGAGACAGATAATAAAATTCTTGCCTCTTTATGTTCAGGGTCGATTAAGTGTAAGCAGGCTAAAAAAATTTCAGCCCGCTCAGGTTTATATAACTGAATATACAAGTACCCAAGACCGAATAATACATTTTGTGAATAGCTGCTTATACTCATGTTATATTAATGATATATTAATTATATATATTTGTTAGTATTTTATTGTTATTTTTTATCTAATTTTAATAGTTTTCTAACTTGATGTGGTTTGAGTAAGGCAAAAATTCCAAAGCCTAAACATGCTGCCGCAAATCCAAATAAACTAATTAAAATCATTTGTAATGTGGTTGCAGAAGTTGCATCTACCCTTACAGGTCCTACCATTGTCCATTCTAACCCAATTTTAACTTCAGGTGTTTCTGCAAATACCATTGATATTTTATCTTTAGGTAAATCGGATAAACCTGGAATACTAGTTGAGACCATACTACGAATACGTGGTGTAAGTAAATCTATATTAAAATTCTTTTTATGTTTAATGAATATAGATGCTGATGATGGCATAATTGGCTCGCCTGGGGCAATACGTTCGGGTAATACCACATGTACCCTTGCACTAACTACATCATCCATTTGGCTTAGAGTTTTTTCTAGTTCTTGAGATAGACCAAAGATATATCTTGCTCTTTCTTCTAATGGTGTAGAAATCATGCCCTCTTTTTTGAATATTTCACCAAGACCTGTAATCTGTTTACGTGGTAAACCATGTGCAGTTAAAATATCCATAGCTTGCCCAATATCAGCCTCAGGCACTAATACGGTTGCACCTTCTTTTGTGGTTTTCTTTTCTGCAAATACGCCTTGTTTTAGTAATACGCCAACCATTTCATTGGCATCATTTTCGGGTACATTGGTTTGTATTTCTATAGTGCGGCTACATGCAGTTAAGCATAAAAGTGCAAGAATAAAAAAAAAGCACTTAATGTGCTTATACATGTTGATAGATTGCATATTGTATTTATTGGTTTAAAAGATAACAAGAAAACAAGTAAGCATATGTGCATTATATACTATATACTTACGGTATGGATGAGAATAAAACTAATCTTCTATAAAGTGTTACATTGTTGTATATAAAACATGTTAGATAATAATAATGATAATATTATTGTAGTTTTGTAAGTTGATCTATAGCTTGAGTACCTTTATTTAAAACCCTAGAACTTATAGTAACTTCTTTAGAATATTCATGCATTTTATGCATCATTTTCATAATGTTTTCTACTTCAGGATTCATTGAGGCTTTTTTGATAGCAGTATTAGCAGAGTTTTTGTAATATTGCACATTATTGGTTACATGCATAAATCCTTGCATGATATTACCACCTAATGAGCCATCACTTATAGTATCTTGAGTT
>JBEEMV010000269.1:0-3440 GCA_041192505.1 Bacteroidota bacterium | reverse complement strand
CATTTACATAATCTCTAAATCTTGCATCAAACAAAAACTCCTTATCAGTTAATGTTTGTAAAAATGCAAGCACATCTTTTTTTTCTTGTGCCGATAAAATTATTCTACGTTTTAAAATTTTATCTACTAAATTATTTGTGCTTTTATCTTCGGTATAAAAATCAATTACTTGTTCTAATTTTTTAAATCGTCCATCATGCATATACGGGTACGATACAGCAATATTGCGTAATGTAGGCGTTTTGAATTTTAGTGAATCATTTTTATCGTGAGTAATTTTCATTCTACCAATATCTTTTAGTTCAGCATCATAATTTAATCCTGTGTTATGAAATGTGCCATCGGTAAATAAATTTTCAGTATGACAAGCGGCGCAATTTTTTTTAAAAATCTTAAATCCATTTTCTTCATTTGCTGTAAATTTTTCTTCGCCATGTTTTACTTTATCATATTTTGAATTGGCAGATTCAAGCATTACTAAAAACTGCGAAAGTGCTTTTAACAAACGCTGCCCAGTAATAGTTGAATCGCCAAAAGCTTGATAAAATTTAGTTTTGTAATAGTGTGAATGGTTTAATTTTTCAACCACTATTTTCATTTTGCTTCCCATTTCAATCGGGTTTTCAATTGGGTTAATAGGTTGCATTTCTAAATTTATTACACCACCATCCCACATAAAAAATTTTTGCCAAGCCAAGTTTTGTAAAGTTGGCGAATTGCGATTTCCTGTTTGTCCGCCAATGCCATGACTAAACGCATGATCGACATGTGTAAAGCCTGTAAACTGCAAGTGGCAGCTATTACACGATGTTGAACTATCTTTTGAAAGTATGGGGTCGTAAAATAATTTTCTGCCTAATTTAAAACCAGCTTCGGTTATTTTATTTTTCGAAAAATCATAAAATGGTTTAGGAAAACCTTTGGGCTGAACAAATTTTATTTCGTTTTTATTTGTTGTAAATGATGATTGTACAATAAAAATTATTGCACAAAAAAATAGCATAAATAATATTTTTGAAAAATAATTATTCATAAACTATACTAAACATTTTCGAATAATTATCTGCCACAAACATAGCATCTACAGATGGTTCAACCACATTATTCATTTTTGATACATCAATATTTTTTAACCATTCGGCAATATTCATTTTTATTTTCAAATGTCCTTGCCATTTTACAAATACAATAGGTTGTACTAATTCCAAATGTATTTTTCGTAAGGTATTAAATGGATGTTTGTATCCGCCAATATGAAATTCGAAAGCATGATGAACGGTTTTGCAACTGTTTGAACTGCCTGATAATTTTGCATTAATATAGCCTGTATTCCAAGCCCAAAACATTCCTTTGGTTGGATCTAAATCATCTGCCATTGCGCCACTCACATTAGTTAAGCTATCTATTCCGATGGTAAAATCAATACTTCTAATAATTGAAATTTGTTGAAGATTAAAATCACGATGCAAGCTAATGCTGTCTTCAGCATTTAGTAAAAAATATCGATTATCTAAAATACTTAATTTTTTTTCGGCTGATTCAAATTCAAAATTTCCTACGTAACATTTCAATTCCGAAATTCGAAATGAATCTTTACCATTCATGCAATAAATTTTATTACCCAATTGTAATGCAGTTGTATCAACCATTGGAACAAAATCGATGCATAATTGATTGTCATTTTTTGCAGGCATCAATGCAAACCACCAACTCAATAATATGAAAATAAAATGCAACATTACTTTTCTTGTTTAAAAGTTATTTAAAAGTAAAAGTAGAATAAAAACAGATTACTATCTTTGATGAAAATCAAAATTTATTTATGGCTTACGAAACTATACTTACGAATTTAGAAAACGGAATTTTCACTATCACCATTAATCGTCCTGATAAAATGAATTCACTGAATTCAACTGTTATCAGCGATTTGCGTTCTGCCATGCAAACAGTAAATGATAATGTTGCAATAAAAGGTGTAATCATTACTGGTAGCGGCAGTAAAGCTTTTGTGGCTGGTGCCGATATTGCTGAATTTGCAAATTATTCTACACATCAAGCAAAATTAATGGCATCTAATGGTCATGCAGTTTTGAACATGATTGAAAATTGCAGTAAGCCTGTAATAGCTGCTGTTAATGGGTTTGCATTAGGTGGTGGTTGCGAATTGGCTATGAGTTGCCATATGCGAATTGCTGCTGAAAATGCAAAATTTGGTCAGCCCGAAGTTAATTTAGGAATCATTCCAGGTTATGGTGGCACACAACGTTTTATACAATACATTGGCAAAGGAAAAGCATTAGAATTGATGATGACTACAGATATGATTTCGGCAAATGATGCATTGAATTTAGGCTTGGCAAATCATGTAGTACCGCAAGAAAATTTGATTGAAAAATGTACCGAAATTTTGAATAAAATATTCACAAAAGGACCTGTGGCAATAGCTAAAGTTATTGAATGTGTAAATGCTCATTTCGAGCCGCAACATGGCGCATTTCAATACGAAATTGCATCGTTTGCACAATGCTTTGATACAACAGATTTTAAAGAAGGTACAGCAGCATTTGTTGAAAAAAGAAAAGCAAATTTTACTGGTCAATAATTATTTAGAAAATGAAATTATCTCAACCCATTCCTATTCAGGAAATTGCCAATTTAATTTCGGCTAAATTAATTGGAAACGCTTCTAATTTATTGCATGGAATTAATGAAATTCATAAAGTGCAAAATGGCGATGCATCATTTGTCGACCATCCAAAATATTATGATAAAGCTTTGCAATCTGCCGCTACTATTATTATCATTAATAAAGAAGTAGATTGCCCAGCAGGAAAAACATTATTAATAAGCGATGATCCATTTCGTGATTATGTTTTTTTAGTAAAACAATTTCGTCCGTTCGAAAAATCATTTCAAAGTATTTCGCCAAGCGCTGTAATAGGTGAAGGAACTCATTTACAGCCGAATGTATATGTAGGCAATCATGTAAAAATTGGTAAAAATTGTTTGATTCATGCCAATGTAAGTATTTACGATTTTTGTGAAATTGGTGATAATGTTATCATTCAAAGTGGCACTGTAATTGGCGGCGATGCATTTTATTATAAGAAGCGAAATTCGCCTCATACATTTTATGATAAATTAGAATCTTGTGGCAGAGTAATTATACAAGATAATGTTGAAATAGGCTGTGGATGTACGATTGATAAAGGAGTTTCGGGCGATACAATAATAGGCTGGGGAACAAAAATTGATAATCAAGTGCATATTGGGCATGGCACTGTGGTGGGCAAAAATTGTTTGTTTGCTGCACAAGTAGGTATTGCAGGCAAAACAAAAATAGAAGATAATGTAATTCTTTGGGGGCAAGTAGGCGTAAATAAAGATTTAGTAATTGGCGAAAATGCAATTGTATATGCTCAAAGCGGCGTAGCTAAAAG
>JBEEMV010000268.1:0-28035 GCA_041192505.1 Bacteroidota bacterium | reverse complement strand
GAGTTAGAAAAATTTAGCGAATGGAAAACCTATTCAAAAAATTTAGATTCATCATTTGCAAAATTGGATAGACGGAAATTTGCAGTAATTAATAATTGGTCGAAAACAGAATTGAAATCGGTAAACGAAAAAATAAATACTGTTTTTTACCCTTTTAGTGGTCCCGATTTTTATTATGCTAATAATTTTTTTCCTGATGCCAAACGCTATATTATGGTGGGTTTAGAGCCTGTGGGCGATGCTAAAAAAATAGAAAAATTAAATGATACATCTTTAAATAGTTATTTGAAACAAATTCAAAATTCATTGTATGCCATTACCAATTTTGGTTTTTTTAGAACCATAGCCATGAAAGAAAATTTTAATAAAGAAAATTTGAATGGAATGTTGCCATTGCTTTATATTTTTTCAACTCGTAGGGGATATGAATTACAATCGTTGCAACGCATTACATTAAATGATGATGGTAGCGAAAAGCCTTACCAAAAAGGCGATTCAACAGAAATAAAGAAAAAAGTAAAAGGTGTAAAAATTACTTTAGTTAAAAATAATAAGCAGCAAATATTGTATTATTTCTCATTCGATTTATCTAATTCAAATTATAAAAATCATCCTGAATTTGAAAAATTTGTGATGGCTCAAAAAGATTTCACAACGTATTTAAAAGCTGCAAGTTGCTTGATGCATAAGCCTTACTTTAGTAATGTTCGAAATTTAATTTTAAATAATGCAACTGCTGTGTTGCAAGATGATAGCGGCATTCCTATTAAATTTTTAGATACTACAAAATGGAACATTCAATTGTATGGTTCGTATAATGGCGTAATTAATTTATTTAAAGGCGACGAACAACCAGAGTTAAAGGCACTTTACAAAGATTCAACTTTGGTAAAAAATCTACCATTTGGTACAGGTTATAAATTTAATAAAGGCACATCTAATTTGCAATTAGCTATCAGAAAATAATTTTACAAACTTCTACTGGCCTTTAATTGCATATATTTATTCAGCGTTGCAATGCTTAATTCTTCGGGCTTTGTAATGATAGATTGAATACCATATTGATTTAATTCTTTTAATATTTGCTTCTTTTCATCCAACATAGTGGCGGCAATAGTAGTATCATAAATGCCTCTTAAATCATTTACTTTTTCGTTGGCATAACTCGATATTTCAGTGTTTTCAAAAAATATAACTACTAGCAAATGCAATCTGTTCATGCTTCTTAACACAGGCAACACTCTTTGCAAAGCATAGCTGCTTTCAAAATTGGTGAATAAAAAAAGCATACTTCTGCCATGTATAAAATTCCGTACTGTGTTATACATCAATTCAAAATCGGCTTCTAATTCGGTTTCTTTTTCGTTATACAATAGTTCATTAATTTTATGAAGCTGATGTATTTTTCGTTCGGCTTTTAATTTGGTATGAATAGCATTGCTAAATGTAATCAACCCCACTTTATCTTGTTTTTTTACTGCCACATTAGCTATAGCCAAAGCCGCATTGATGCTATAATCCAACAAACTTAATCCGCCAAAAGGCATCAACATATTTCGGCTTTTATCAACAATAAAATAAACCTGTTGCGATTTTTCATCTTCGTATTGGTCAATCATCAGCTTATTCATTTTGCCTGTTGCCTTCCAATTTAAATGGCGGTAATCATCGCCATGAACATAATTTTTTATTTGTTCAAATTCATAACTTGTTCCTATTCGACGTTGCTTTTTAGTGCCTTCTAATGCTTGTGTACGCTGCATACTTAACAACTCAATTTTTTTCATTTGCAATATAGATGGATAACAAGCCACATCATTTGTATTCATTATTACAATTCTGCGTTCAGCTAATTTTAAAAAACTATTGATGAATAAATAGGTGGATGGAAATGTATAAATGCCACGTTCGTTTGGCAAAATATAATAAGGAAATTTTTGTAGTTGATTGCTATCAAATATTTTAGTAATAGAAAAATTTCTTATCTGCAATTGTTCGGGCAATGTATCATGAATGCGGATACCAAGGCGGATTGATGATAGATTTTTAATTAACAATTCAATTAAATTATTATCGCCCAACGACAAAATTTTTGGCGTATTTCTAACTACTTCAATTTTTATTTTCGGATTGAATAAAATAAAAAAATCGACTAATGTGGTGGTTAATATTATTCCTAAAACTACTTGTGCTACAACAAAAATAACAGGCAGAAAAAACGAAACCACAAACAATAATGCAGCAAAGCCAATGGCTATAAAAAAAACTCGAGTAAGAAAAATATCTTTAAACAAAAGGATAAAATTTTGATTGTGCGATTTCAAAAATAGTAAATTTTGAAATCAGATTTTGTAAGATTTTCTAAACAAAAAAGGAAGCCAATTAGCTTCCTTCTTTTATGTTTTTTATTTAAAATTTAGATAGCACTAAAAGGCACTTCGCCTCGGCTCAATTGCGATTCAATTTTTTGTTCATGATATTTTAATGATGCTTCGATAAACGAAACAAACAATGGATGAGGGTTTTCAACCGTACTTTTTAATTCAGGATGAAACTGTACACCAATAAAATAAGGATGATTTTTCAACTCAACAATTTCAACCAAATGCTTTTGATTGTTGATGCCTGTGGCAATCATTCCCGATTTTTCAAATTGATCTAAATACAAATTATTAAATTCATAACGATGACGATGACGTTCTTTTACATGCCTATGTTTGTATGCTTTATGCGCTATCGAATCATCTTTTACATCGCAATCATATGAGCCTAAACGCATGGTGCCACCCTTTTGGCTTATGGTACGTTGATCTTCCATCATGTGTATTACTGGATGAGCAGTGTTTGCATCTACTTCGGCTGTATGTGCTTCTTTCAGGTTCAATACATTTCTTGCAAATTCAATTACAGCACATTGCATTCCGAAACAAATACCAAAAAATGGAATATTGTTTTCACGAATATACTTGATAGAAGCTATTTTGCCTTCAATACCTCTGCCACCAAACCCTGGTGCAACAAGCACTCCATCAAAATGCGATAATTTTTCTTTAAAATTTTCTTCTGTTAAAAATTCGCTATGCACCGTTTCAACTCTTACTTTACAATCGTTGCTTACACCTGCATGAATAAATGCCTCATGGATAGATTTATAAGCATCTTGCAATTCAACATATTTACCTACTAAGCCAATGGTAACTTCGTGTTTAGGATTTTTTAATTTACTTAAAAAGTTATTCCATTTTTTTAAATCAGGCTCTTGTGTAGCTGGTAGATTTAGTTTTTCTAAAACCGTTAAGTCTAATTTTTCACGAAGCATTTCCATAGGTACATCATAAATTGTATCTACATCACGGGCTTCTATAACACTATTAACAGTAACATTGCAGAACAATGCTAATTTTCTTTTTAAATCCATATTCAATGGCATTTCGGTACGGCATACCAAAATATCGGGCTGAATACCAACTTCTAATAAATCTTTTACTGAATGTTGGGTAGGTTTTGTTTTTAACTCTTTTGCAGCCTTTAAATAAGGTACCAATGTTAAATGGATTACTAAAGCATTTTGGTTGCCCTTTTCCCATTTCATTTGTCTTATAGACTCGATGAAAGGTAAACCTTCAATATCGCCAACAGTTCCACCAATTTCGGTAATAATAATATCGTATTCGCCCGTTACGCTTAATGCGGTCATTCGGCGCTTAATTTCATTGGTAATATGCGGAATTACTTGCACCGTTTTTCCTAAAAACACACCTTCTCGTTCATGATTAATAACGGTTTGGTAAATTTTACCCGTAGTAACATTATTAGCCTGCGAAGTAGGAATATTTAAAAAACGTTCGTAATGCCCCAAATCCAAATCAGTTTCGGCGCCATCATCCGTTACATAGCATTCGCCATGTTCGTAAGGATTTAAAGTTCCTGGATCAACATTAATATAAGGGTCGAATTTCTGGATGGTAACTCTATATCCACGAGATTGCAATAATTTGGCTAAAGACGCAGCCACAATGCCTTTGCCTAAAGAAGAAGATACACCACCGGTAACAAATACATACTTTGTCATAACGGGGGATAAAAGTAGAGTTATATTTTCAGAAAATGATGATACCACCTAGAAATAAGTTTTGCACAACCATTTGAATAAAAAAACTGATTGTATTTTATACCTTCGCCGCTCAATTTTTTTATCTATAAATGGCTTACAACTTTGCCGAAGGCGAAATTATTTTAATCAATAAATCTTTAACCTGGACATCATTTGATGTAGTTAGAAAAATAATTTACACCACCCGATTTAAAAAGATTGGTCATGCTGGAACATTAGACCCATTAGCCACTGGCCTACTTATTTTGGCTACTGGCAAAAAAACAAAATTGATTTCTACATTTCAAAATACTAAAAAAGAATATACTGGCATTATTACTTTGGGTGGCACTACACCTTGTTTCGATTTAGAAATTCCTGTTGATACGTTTTATCCTACCGAACATATTACTAACGACATGATTTATGAAACGGCAACCTCGTTTATTGGCGACCAAACCCAATATCCGCCTATCTATTCGGCAGTAAAACAAAATGGAAAACCGCTGTATATTTTAGCAAGAAAAAAAGAAGATATAGAATTAAAAAAACGATTTATTACTATTTACGAATTTGAGATTACCAAAATTGAAATGCCCGATGTTCATTTTAGAGTAGTTTGTGCAAGTGGCACTTATATTAGAAGTTTAGCAAATGATTTTGGAATAAAATTAAAAAGTGGTTCGCATTTATCAAAACTTTGTAGAACCAAATCGGGCGATTTTGATTTAACAAATGTGCCAACTATTGATGAATGGATTGATGCCTATAAACAAAGCCAACTAAATTCAACTTCTTAATTTGTTTATAACTTCAATTCTAAATTCATTTATCAAGATTATTTTTACAAAAAAAATATTGCTTTGAAAGTTTATTTAGATTTACTACAACACATTTTAGATAAAGGTGTAATTAAAACCGACAGAACTGGAACTGGCACACAGAGTGTGTTTGGCTATCAAATGCGCTTTGATTTAAGCGAAGGTTTTCCGCTACTTACCACCAAAAAATTACATACTAAAAGTATTTTTCATGAATTGCTTTGGTTTTTAAAAGGCGATACTAATATTAAATATTTAAAAGAAAATGGAGTATCTATTTGGGATGAATGGGCTGATGCTAATGGCGAATTAGGGCCTGTATATGGTCGTCAGTGGCGCAGTTGGCAATGTGTAGATGGTAGTGTGGTTGATCAAATTTCAAACTTAATTCATCAAATAAAAACAAAACCCGATTCAAGAAGATTAATTGTAAGTGCTTGGAATGTGGCAGATGTAGATAAAATGGCTTTGCCACCCTGCCATTGCTTATTTCAATTTTATGTAGCCAATGGTAAGTTGAGTTGTCAATTATATCAACGCAGCGCCGATGTATTTTTAGGTGTGCCTTTTAACATTGCTTCATACGCTTTACTTACCTGCATGATTGCACAAGTATGCAATTTAGAAGCTGGCGAATTTGTACATACATTAGGTGATGCACATTTATATTTAAATCATATTGAGCAAACAAAACTGCAACTAACCCGTGATATAAAACCATTACCTACTTTGCAGTTGAATAAAAATGTAACAGATATTTTCGGATTTACAATTGATGATATTGTAATTTCAGATTATAATCCTCATCCATCTATTAAAGCACCCATTGCGGTTTAAAAAATCATGCATATTTCTATAATAGTTGCCACTTCTAAAAACAATGCTATTGGTGTAAATAATCAATTACCATGGCATCTGCCAGCCGATTTAAAATATTTTAAACAGCTTACTACAGGGCATGTGATGGTGATGGGCAGCAACACTTATTTATCAATTGGTAAACCATTGCCTAATAGAACTACTATTGTAATTACATCGCAGCAAAACCCAAGTTGGGCAGTAGATGGAATTTATATAGTTCATTCAATTAATGAAGCCATTGAAAAAGCAAAAGCATTAAACGAAACTGAATGTTTTATCATTGGCGGTGCAAAAATTTATGAGCAAACTATACATCTTGCCAATAAAATTTACAACACAAAAATTGATATTGAATTAGACAAAGCAGATGCATTTTTTCCTACCCTAAATGAATTAGAATGGAAAACAATTTCGGAAGAAAAACATGAGGCTGATGAAAAAAACAAAATGAATTATTCTTTTATTGTACAAGCGAAATTGTAATCTACTCCTCTCCTAAAAATGCTTCGTTGGTAGAAAGATAAAAACTGTTGAAACCCACACCCATTTTAATACTTAATATTCTAAGCTGCACCAATTCGAGCATGGCTAAAAATATAAAAACAGCATGTATTCTATCTTGGCATATTTCAAACATTTTTTCAAATGGTGTTTCTTTATGATGCCTTGTAAGTGTTTGCAGATAGGTTTTCGAATCTTCTAAAGTATAATTGTATCTAACCACAGTATGTTGTACATGCTGTGTTTGGGTATTAAATCGGTTAATTACTTTATCAAATGATTTTAATAATTTGAATAAAGTAAGCGAATGAATTTCATGTTCGGTATTATATTTTTCAGCTATTTCAGCCAGCTCGGTAGTAAGGTTGCCACGTTTAAGTTGCTTCATTCTTATTTCTTCCAATGTATGCAATTCGGGCAGTGTGGCTTTAAAGCGCTTATATTCTATTAGTTTCTGAATCAGTTCGGCTCGGGGGTCAATCTCGTTTCCAAACTCATCTTTTTCTTTTCGGGGCAATAACATTTTGGCTTTAATCTTCATCAGCGTAGCAGCAAACAAAATAAATTCGCTTGCCAATTCAATATTCATTTCGCCCATTTTATGAATATAATCTAAAAAATCTTTTGCAATTTTAGTGATAGGAATATCCTGAACATCTAATTCATCACGTTCAATGAAAAAGAGTAAAAGGTCGAACGGACCTTCAAACTGCGCTAATTTTATTTCGTAAGTATTTGCCACAAGGCTGCAAATATATTGATTTACTGCTTAAAAGAAAGCCTATAAATATTTTTCTGCAATTACTTTTAAATGATGCATTTGATGACCAATAATAATATAACCAATAGCATTGGGTGTAATAGCCGCTTTATTTGCCATTCCTATTTTTAATAATTCATTTTCATCAATATGTTTATAAAGCTGAATAGTAGCTTGTCGTACAGCTAAAAATTCTTCTACAATATCATTTAAATTTCTATGCTCGGTGTAGCATTGGGTGGCATAATCATCTTCTTCAAAACCTAGCAAATTTTGTTTTTCGCCACGGGCAATGCATAATGCCCTATAGGCAAAAATTCTTTCGCAATCAATTATATGCATCAACACTTGTTTAATAGTCCATTTATTTTCGGCATACTTAAATGCGGCTTTATGTACTGGAATTTTGATAACAAATTGCTCCATTTCATCTTTCGATTGCATCAACAATTCAGTTAATTCGCCTTCTTCAACATAATCAATATATTTTTTAAAATATGGCTGATGCTGGGTAGTAGTAGGTTTCATGTTATTTTTTTTTGTAATGATAAGCCTTTTATTGTTTTACAAATTTACCATTTAGCTGATTGCCGTTTGTATTTTCATCATATAATTTAATGCAACCAAAAGGGTAACGGAAATTTTTTTTTTCATACTAAAAATTAGTTGTATAAAACAGCTTTATAAATAGCATAAAATCAAAATGTGATTATTGTTTATTTCTATTTTTTAATCATCTGTATAAAATATAATGAATTGAAAAGGCAGATTAAGAAGAATTGTAGATATTTGCATTTCAATTTTAAGTATGAAAGATATAGTAAGGGTTACTAAAAAATTTACCATTGATATGGCACATGCTTTATATGGCTATGATGGGCCTTGTAAAAATATTCATGGTCATACTTATCATTTATCGGTTACCGTAATTGGGCATGTTGAACAATCGAACAATAGCCCCAAACAAGGAATGGTGGTAGATTTTACCGATTTAAAAACAATAGTAATGACCGAAATTGTAAACATTTTCGATCATGCATTGGTGCTAAACGAACATGCCCCATATTCGCAAAATGATATTATTTCTAATCAATTTGAAAAAGTAATACTTACACCTTTTCAGCCATCGTGCGAAAATTTATTACTTCATTTTAAAAACCGAATAATTGATAAAGTGCCAGCTTATGTAAAGCTTTGCAGTATTAAATTAGAAGAAACCCCCACTTCATATGCCGAATGGATGATGGATGATAATGGCTAATTGGTAAGCTATTTACTATTCATTATTTTTTGATATTTTTTACCATTTACAGGGTCGCATTTATTTAGCAAAATACTCATCTGTATTTTTTCTTGTGGTGAGGCTTGGGTAAATATGTTTGATAACTCTTCTGACTTGGCTGCAAAAAAAGCAATTAGCCAAACTCCGTTTGGATTTTCATCATACATTTTTTCAACTTGCTTCATCGCATTCGAAATTACAGCCCTACCATTATCAGCATTTTGATACATCATATCCAATCCTTTTCTATGGTAATTATACATCAATGTTCTAAACGATTCTGATCTTGCATTCGTAATATTATCAGCCAACCAATATCTATTTTTTAAATTTTTCTCAAATGGTTTCCAACCTTCCTCATCATAATTTTGCATGATGGTAGCAATATTTTTTGCTTTATCAAAATATGGCGAACCACCTTTTAACGAATACGAATCGTAATCTAAACCAATCATCATATATGCATAAAAAGCCATAATAGAAGTAAGATTGCTGGTGTATTTATCATCGGCATAATCTAATGGTTGATACTCTACATATTGTACAATTACATCTTTATCGCTCCAATTAAAAAGTGTGGTGCTATAACTCGAATTAAAAATTGTTCTGGATGATTGTACATTTAATTGAAATCTGAATCTATCAGTGCCAATTTCTTCGGTAACATTTATTAAAATATTGCATTCAATTTTTTCCTGATTATCAAATATATCATCTGTCCATTTTCTATTATTAAAAAATTCGAACATTGATTTTTGTAATGTTATAAATACTTTAGGATCGGTGTTTTGAAGCTTAGGCGTATTTATTTTTACCGAACATTTTAGCTCTTGAGCAAATGCAAAATCTGATATTGTGCATTGCAAAAAGCAAATTAATATGGCGGTAATCCAACTATATTTTTTTAAAAAAAAATTGTTCATTTTATAAATAGTATTGAATGATGTGTTTTAAAATATCAACGGCAACTAATGTTTTAGATTTTAACTCGAAATTAATTTCATTATTTTTTGAATCAATAATAGTAATTTGATTGGTTTGATGCTGAAACCCAGCTCCTTTATTTTGTAATGAATTTAAAACGATGATATCAGCATTTTTATTTTTCAATTTAATTTTTGCATTTTCTAATTCGTTCTTAGTTTCTAATGCAAAGCCAACTAAAACCTGATGTGATGTTTTCAACTTTCCTAATGATGCTAAAGTATCGGGTGTTTTTTGTAATTCAATTACTAAACTATTTTCCGATTTTTTTATTTTTTCTTTAGCTACTTGAATGGGAGTATAATCTGCCACAGCAGCCGCACAAATTGCAATATCATTTTTCGGAAAACAATCAGAAGCCTCATCATACATACTTTGTGCCGTAGTACAAGATATGGTTGCAATATTTTTATGTGATACTTTTAAATTAGTATCGCCTAATAGCAAAGTTACATTTGCACCATTTTTAGCAGCCATTTCGGCTAATTCAATTCCCATTTTTCCGCTACTTCTGTTACCAATAAACCGAACAGGATCGATGGGTTCAAATGTTGGCCCAGCCGTTATTAAAATATTTTTGCCATGCAGCTTTTGTAATTCAGATTGGCTAGTAAAATAATTTTTTGCCCATTCTACAATAGTTTCGGGTTCTGCCATTCTCCCCTTCCCTATCAGTCCGCTTGCTAATTCGCCATCTTCTACATCAATTAAATGATTGCCGTATTGCTGCAATTTTGCAACATTATTTTTGGTTGATGGGTGTAACCACATATCTAAATCCATGGCTGGCGCAAATGCTACGGGGCATTTGGCAGATAAATAAACGGCGGTTAATAAATTATCGCAAATACCGTTACTCATTTTTGCAATTGTATTGGCTGATGCTGGGGCTACAATCATCAAATCGGCTTGTAAGCCAAGTTCTACATGATTATTCCAGTTCTCGTCATTAATTAATTCAACCAAAACTTTATTTTTTGAAAGCGTACTTAATGTAATAGCTGGAATAAATTGTGTGGCAGCTTCCGTCATTATTACTTGCACATCGGCACCACATTTAACCAACAGCCTAACCAAAAAGGCAGCCTTGTATGCAGCTATGCTGCCTGTTATTGCTACTATTATTTTTTTATTTTGAAACAAAATATATTACGATTTTATACTTCAAAAGTAAGCGAAATCACTATCTAACACAAATAAGTAATGATAAAATTGAGTGATATTACGTAATTAAAATCGGTTTGTATGTCTCTATCATTGCATCGTAAATATTACATAAATAATGAATAGAAAAAACCAATATAGCAACAGCAACAATCTTCAACATTTGTTAAAGGAATTTAACGATGAATCAATGAGCCTTATTTTTAATAATAATTCGGCCATTTATATCATTTTAAATAGCTTGGGTAGTATTATTTCTATTAATAAAAAAGGAATTGATTGCTTAGGTTATACCGTAAATGAATTGATTGGAAAATCAATTATTGGTTTAACAATTAAAGAAGATGAAAAAAAGTTAAGCACTAATATTATTCGATTAAATAGTACTGTATATAATAGTTTGGAGTGGAATATTAGATTACAAACCAAGCATCATGAAATTATTCATTTTAAACAAACAGCTACAAAAACAATTACTGCCAAAGGCGAAACAATTTTTGTAATTGCTCATCAAAATATCGAGCATGATATTTTAAATCGTAAAAAAATTGTAGAACAACATAGAGCATTAAAATCAGAAAAAATAAAATCGATTAGCGCAAGTGCCGAAAAGCAACAGTTTGCCAGCATTATGAGTCATGAAATACGAACGCCATTAAATGCTGTAATAGGTATGACCAATTTAATGATGATTGAAAACCCAAAACCAGAGCAGGTTGAAAGCCTAAATGTAATAAAATTTGCAGCCGAAAATTTAATGTCGATTGTAAATGACATTTTAGATTATAGCAAAATTGAAGCTGGTAAAATAACACTAAAAGAAGTACCTTTTAATTTGTTGAAATTGGTAAAAGATATTTATGTAACACACAAATATCATGCTATCGAAAAACATTTAGAGTTAAGATTAAATTTAAGCAATGAAATACCCGAAACATTAATTGGCGACCCTGTGCGATTGATGCAGATGTTAAATAATTTAATTTCGAATGCTATTAAATTTACTGAAACTGGCTTTGTGGCTATTACCATTACCAAAAACGAGAATTCATTACCCAATAATTTATCATTACAATTTACTATAAGTGATAGCGGAATTGGTATTGATGAAACTAAACAACAATTAATTTTTGATTGTTTTTCGCAAGCCGAAAATAGTAATAGCCGAAAATTTGATGGTGCCGGAATTGGTTTAGCTATTACCCAAAAATTAATAGCCCTACACAATAGCAAAATAAATGTAAAAAGTGAGTTGGGTAAAGGCTCGGAGTTTAGTTTTGATTTGAATATGCGCTTAAATGAAACCAATATTTCGCCTACCGAAATTATTGTAAATGCTAAAAATCATTCGTTGGATGGTGCTAAAGTTTTATTGGTTGAAGACAATATGTTTAACCAATTAATTGCAACAAAATTTTTAGAAAAATGGAACATAAAAGTGGATACCGCAGTAAACGGAAAATTAGCTTTAGATAAGATGAAATTTAATCATTACGATATTGTATTGATGGATATTCAAATGCCTGAAATGAATGGTATGGAAGCCACAAAACACATACGAGCCAGTGAAGATGAACTAACCCGAAACGTACCAATAATAGCACTTACAGCAGCAGCATTAGATAATGATAATAACGAATTAGCCGAATGTGGCTTAACAGATTATGTAAGCAAACCTTTTAATCCAAACGAATTGCACGATAAACTTTTGCATTACTTTTTTAATGCCGAAAAACATATTGCATAACGCACATCATGAATAATTAATTTTAATTTATACTATTAAAAATCGGGCAATTAATTAATTGCCCGATTTTTTTTGTAAAAAATGATGCTTAAAAAAATGTTTGAATAACGTATTGAATTGAAAACATAATTTTATTACTTTAGCCAAAATTAAATAACAAACTAAAAACTTAAAAACACATGGACATTAAAAACCTAATTATTGTACTATTAGCTGCTGCACTTGGTATTACTGCATTAGAAGCTACTAACGTGATTGATTTATTGAACAACAATGGAAACGATGCTGCAACCATTAAAGTAGATTATGTACCACAACAAACTATTCAACAATGGCAAACACAATTTGGCAAACCACTGTGTTCAACAGGGCAACGTCATGGTTATTTTTTTCCAATAGACCAAGTGATGGGTTTAATTGCTGATGCACAATCAAATCCACCAGCACCAGGTCAAACTTTAAAAGGCATCATGGTTTTTCCATATTTAGATAACACTGGCGATTTGAATATTTACTTAGGTGTATCACCAGATAAGTATATCAATCATCCAATCATTTGTCCTACTCAATGTGAGTCTTGGTAGTTTTTTATAAAATTATTTTATGATTTCAAAAAGATGCATTCTTCTGATATTTTTTATCGGGCAACAATTTGTTTGCCCGATAAAAAATTATGCATCATCTGATACAACTGAAATTAATAGAATAAATAAATATGCTAATAGTCTTTTATATGAAGAATATTTAACTAAAACTGATTCAATAAAAAATTTAGCTATTAAAAATATTCAGCGATGTAAAAATTTAAAATACAAAAAAGGGGAAGCCGAAGCAAAATTAATTTTAGCTAAATGTTACGTATTTGGAGAAATAAACAATGTAAAAGCATTGGCATTATTAATTGAAACAAAAAATATTTTTCAAACTTTATCGGATACTACTAGAATAGCCGATTGTAATTTACAAATTGGAGTTGTTACCTATTCCGAAAAATTATACGACCAATCAATTGAAGCCAATAGACAAGCTTTTTTATTTTATCAACAAAAAAAACAATTTAAAAAAGCGGTTACTGCCAAGTATTTAATAGCATTAAGCTATATCGAAATAAAAAAATATGAAGAAGCAAAATTAGAATTAGATGAATTGTTTAGTGAAAATAGAAAAACAAAAGATATAAATATGGATATGCAATTAAAACTTGCATTAGCTAATTTAAATTATAACACCAATAATTTTACAATATCAAAAAATCTGTATTTTCAAACATTACAAAAATCTTTAAATAAAGATAACTTCATTCCAAATAAACCAAATTTATCAGGAATTATTCTTTCAAAAATTGGTCTTGGCAAAACATATTTAGCATTAAATCAATTAGATAGTGCTGAATACTATTTGTTGGATGCTTATAAAATTAGCGCTACCTCAAACCGATATTTAAGTATAATTGAAGCTTCTAAATATCTTAGTTGGCTTTATAAACAGAAAAAAGATTATCAGAAACTTGCATTCTACCAAGAAATATTTTTCACAAAACAAGATTCTACTTCGAACCACCAAACTACTAATGCTATATCAGAATTGCTTAACCAAGTAGTTATTAATGACAAACAATCTGAAATAAATTCATTAAGCACCAAAGAAAAAATATACCAAATATGGATGTTGGTTTTGGGCATTGTAATTTTATTAGGCTCGTTGGTTATTTATTTATTTTATAAAAGTTCAAAAACCAAACAACGCCTTAACGAAAAACTTACTGCTACCAACGATGAGTTAAAACAATCGCAAGAAAAAATATTAAATCTTCAAAAATATAAAGAACATTTTTTAGCCAACATAACCCACGAACTGCGTACGCCGCTTAATGCCATTAAAGGTATTTCAGATTTATTAAGCTTTAGCAATAGTGAAGAGGAGAGAAAAGAATTAGTAAGCGGATTAAAAAAATCGAGCAATCATTTATTAAATATGGTAAACGATTTTTTAGATTTTTCGAAATTAAAAGAAGGCAAATTAATTTTAAGAAGGCAGCCATTTCAATTGCAAAATGTAATAAAATCGGCTGTTAATTTTTTAAAAGTAAATGCCGAAGAAAAACAATTAGAATACACTTTAGCATTAAGCCAAATGCCCGAAACTGTGATGGGCGATGAAAGTAGATTAATTCAAATTTTAGTAAATATTATTGGCAACTCTATAAAATTTACTTCAACTGGTTTTGTAAAAGTAGTTTGCAAAGGCAAATTATTAAACGAAAATAAATGCGAAATTGAAATTAGAATAAGTGATAGCGGCATTGGTATTTCAACCGAAAAAATAAAATCGATATTTGAAGATTATGAACAAGCCGATGAAAACATTTCAGCTACTTTTGGCGGCACAGGGCTTGGCTTGGGCATTTGTAAACGATTAATTGAACAGCATCAAGGAACAATAACTTGTGAAAGTGAATTGGGCAAAGGCAGTACATTTATTATAAAACTACCTTATGAGTATTTAAAAATTGAAGAAATTGAAATAAAAGATTTACAAAATTTTGATTCGTTAGCAGCTCAAAAAATAAATATTATTATTGCCGATGATAATGAAATGAATTTATTAGTAGCCGAAAAATTGATTGAAAAAAATATGCCTTTTGCCAAATTATTAAAAGCCGAAAATGGCAAACAAGTAATTGATTTATTAATTAAAAATAAAGTTGATTTAATATTAATGGATATGAAAATGCCTGTAATGGATGGCATTGAAGCTACCAAAATAATACGAGCCGATAAATCAATTATACAACCACATATTATAGCCATGACGGCTGGTACAAGCGAAGATGAAATTGCGGCATGTTATGAATCGGGCATGAATGATTATTTACCTAAGCCTTATCATATCGAAGTTTTATTATCAAAAATTCAGAAAGTAGCCGAACTTATTTCTACCAATTAGTTTATTTTTTTGTAGCCTTTGGTGTTGATTTTTTATTTACCAAATCATAACTCATATCAATACATTCTTTTATTAATTTAGTTGATAAGCTGCCATCAATCATCATAGTATTCCAATATTTTTTATTCATGTGATAACCCGGTATAATAGCTAAATATTCTTCTCTTAATTCAATGGCTTTATCTGGGTCGCATTTTACATTTATAGTAGTAGGCTGCTCATCTAAAGCCATTAAGCAATACATTTTATTATTTACTTTAAATACCAATACAGTAGCGCCAAAAGGCATTCCTTCGATTGTATTTGGTTTTGCTAAACAATAATCTCTAATAGTTTCTACATTCATATTCTTTAAATATTACCTACAAATATAAAACCTATACATTCAGTTTTGATAAATAAAAAAATATTTACCTTTGAATTAAAATTATCACAATGGATATTCAGGCAATTAAAAAGGAAATTATCAACGAAGTTGAAAACTTGAATGATGAAAAAATGGTGTGGGCGTTGGCTCATTTTTTACATTTAGATAATGACATTCCTGAATGGCAAAAAACCGAATTAAAGGGCAGAATAAAGGATTACTACGATAATCCATCAACTGTTTTTACTTTAAATGAGATAGAGGAAAAGTATAAGAAAAAATGAGCTATCAAATAGTTTTTACTCCATAGCAGATGCTGATATTTCAAATGCAATTAATTGGTACAATGAACAACGGGTTGATTTAGGCGATGAATTTTATGCTGAATTAATTGCAGCTGCAAAAGATTTACAAACTAATTTTATTAAGCATCATAAAATTCTCGAATCACTTCGTAAAATAAATTTGAAACGATTTCCTTTTCAAGTTTTCTATGAACAAGTTGAATCGCAACAACTAATTGTGATTGTTGCAGTGTTTCACTTTAAGCAAGATATCAGAAAGATCGAGAAAATAATTTGAAAATAGTTTTTCAAAATTCTCACCTCTAATATCTCAAATCTAACATCTAAAAAAATTATCTTTGCCCAATATGAGCAATACAACAATTTCAGTAGAAAATCATTTTCAAAATATTATTAGCCATGCAAAAGAATATGGCTTTGTTTTTCCAAGTAGCGAAATTTATGATGGCTTAGCCGCTGTTTACGATTACGGTCAGGCTGGCGTTGAGCTGCGCCGCAATCTTCGTGAATATTGGTGGAAATCGATGGTGCAAATGCACGACAATATTGTGGGTATTGATGCAGCTATTTTTATGCACCCAACTACCTGGAAAGCCAGCGGACATGTGGATAGTTTTAGCGACCCAATGGTAGATAATAAAGATTCGAAAAAACGTTACAGAGTAGATGTTTTGATAGAAGATGAAATAAATAGGTTATATAGATTAACTGAACAAGCATTTGATAAAAAGTTTAATGGATACCTTAATACAAGTTTCTTTGGAATAATTCATTTAATTAATCAAAATGAAGCTAAACAAAAGTCAAGTATTAATAATGAAACAACTGTTTGGAATTTTAATGATATTAAGATAGCGAATCAGTTAGACTTTGAAAAAGTTTTAATTGACCATATACCTGAATATCTAATATATGTATCATTAAAAAATCGTTTTGAAAAAGCAATAAATGAAAATGATTTTAAAGAATTAGGACAGATTTTAGTGGACTATAAAATTCAATGCCCAATCGCTCAAAACACCAATTGGACTGATGTTCGTCAATTTAATTTGATGTTCAGCACACAAATGGGTTCGGTGGCTGATGATAGCGACACTATTTATTTACGACCCGAAACTGCTCAAGGAATTTTTGTGAATTTTTTAAACGTGCAAAAAACAGGCAGAATGAAAATTCCGTTTGGCATTGCACAAACTGGAAAGGCTTTCAGAAATGAAATTGTAGCAAGACAATTTATTTTTAGAATGAAAGAATTTGAACAAATGGAAATGCAATTTTTTGTTCGCCCTGGCACCGAAATGGAATGGTATAATTTGTGGAAACAAAAGCGAATGGCTTGGCATAAAAGCTTAGGCATTCCTGAAAACAAATTACGTTTTCACGACCACACAAAATTAGCACACTACGCTAATGCCGCTGTGGATATAGAGTTCGAGTTTCCATTTGGTTTTAAAGAAGTAGAAGGCATTCATAGCCGAACCGATTTTGATTTGAAACAACACGAATTATTCAGCAAAAAGAAAATGCAGTATTTTGATAATGATGTGAACCCCGAAACTGGAAAGCCTTATGGCAACTACGTTCCATTCGTTGTCGAAACTTCTGTAGGTTTGGATAGATTATTTTTATTGACATTAAGCAACGCATTTGAAGAGCAAATTTTGCCCAAAGAAGATGGCACAACCGATAGCCGAAGTGTGTTGCATTTGCCACCAATTTTATCGCCTTACAAAGCAGCCATTTTACCATTGATGAAAAAAGATGGATTGCCTGAAGCTGCAAAAGAAATTGCTGCTAATTTGCGCAAGCACTACAATGTTTTTTACGAAGAAAAAGATACAATTGGAAAGCGTTATAGAAGAATGGATGCACTCGGAACACCTTTCTGCATCTGCGTTGACCATCAAACTTTAACCGACCAAACTGTTACTGTTCGTTATCGTGATTCGATGACACAAGACAGAATTCACATCAGCGAAATAAAACCGATGATTGATAAGGCGGTGGAAATATTTTAATAGACTTCTTCGAAAAATGCTTGTTAGCGACCTCATCTTTATCTTCTCCTATAGAGAAGAATGGTATTTTCCGAAGAAGTCTAATTCGTTTTTATAAAAAAAGGCTGTATACAAAAAGAATGTATACAGCCTTTTTTATGCTCAATAATTTACTTTACAATAAATTATTAATGATTTTTTCAATACTTATTCCTTCGGCTTCAGCTTTATAATTTCTAACCATTCTATGGCGAAGAATAGGCTCGGCTACAGCTTTTACATCTTCAATATCTGGCGAAAATTTTCCGTTTACGGCTGCATGGCATTTAGCACCTAATACTAAAAATTGCGATGCCCTTGGGCCAGCACCCCAACTAATATAATTATTTACTTCTTTGGTTGCTAATTCAGTATCGGGGCGGCTTTTAGCTGCTAATTTTACAGCATATTCTAATACATTATCAGCAATTGGTATTTTACGAATCAACTTTTGATAAAATAAAATCTGTTCGCCAGTTAATACTTTTTCAACGCTTGCCACTTCATTATTGGTAGTACTTTTTACCACATTTAATTCATCTGCAAATTTTGGGTACCCTAAATTTATATTAAACATAAATCTATCTAATTGCGCTTCGGGCAATGCATACGTACCTTCTTGTTCAATAGGATTTTGTGTAGCTAATACAAAAAATGGAGCAGGCAATAGATACAATTTTCCGCCCACGGTTACACTTCGTTCTTGCATAGCTTCTAATAAAGCCGATTGTGTTTTTGGTGGCGTACGATTTATTTCATCTGCCAAAATAATATTGGCAAATAATGGTCCTTCAATAAATTTAAATTTACGACTTTCATCTAATATTTCAGCACCAGTAATATCGCTGGGCATTAAATCGGGTGTAAACTGAATGCGCTTGAAACTTAGGTGCAATGCATCGCTTATGGTTTTTACCAATAATGTTTTTGCTAAGCCAGGCACACCTACCAACAAGCTATGCCCGTTACAAAATATCGAAATCAATACTTTTTCTACTACTTCATCTTGCCCAATTATTACTTTTCCAATTTCTTTTTTTAGTTGGTGAAAATGATTGTGCAATCCTTTTACCGCTTCTACATCGCTATTGTACATTATAGTTTACTAATTAATAGGGTTAAAAATTTAGTTTTCTTGTATCCAATCTTTCATCAATTCGCAATGTTTGTAATCTTCATCTATTACGATATAATTTTTCTTGGTTGTTTTTTTTATCCATTCCAGCATTTTTTCTTGCTGTTTTTTATTGATTGTAGCTTGTTGTAATTTGGCATAATCATCTTTCAAATTTGCTTTGTGTGGCTGTGTTTTTGTTTTTAGCCAAACTATTCTTGCAGCATCTTTACCATCGTAGGTTTTAAAAAAAGATGGTTTAGATATTTGCCCAACTTTCATGGTATCAATAATAAAAAACAAATCGGGTTCAACCAATTGTGCATCAATTAAAGTGTTGCCATCATTACTGTTCTGAACCAAGCCACCATTGGTTTTTGTAGCCTCATCGGTCGAATATTTATCAGCTGCTTTTTTAAATGAAATAGAATCGGCTACAATTTTTTTACGAATAGAATCTAATTTTAAAACGGTAATATCTAAATCGCCTTTGCCCGATTTTGGAACTATTAAAATATGTTTTGCTTTAGCTTTTTCACCTTGTTTGGCTATCATTTTAATAATATGATAACCATATTGCGTTTCAACAATATCACTCATTTCACCATCTTTTAATTTAAAAAGGGCAGATTCAAATTCGGGTACCATTTGCCCACGGCTTACTAAACCCAAATCGCCACCTTTAATAGCACTACCTGGATCTTCAGAATATAGTTTTGCTTGGCTATCAAAACTAACGCCACTCAATACTTTTTCTTTAATCTCTAATAATTGTTTTTTGGTTGCCAATTTAGATTCGGCAGTAACTTTTGGCGAAATAATAATTTCTCCAATTTCATATTCAGCATTAATATTCGGCAACGAATCGGAAGGAATATTATCAAAATATTTTTTTACTTCCATTGGCGATACTTTTGCATCGGCAGTAATTTTTTGTTGCATCCGCTGTGCCAATAACTGCTCCTGTACGGCTTCTCTAAACTCTTCCTTAAATTTTAAAATGGGTTTATGATAGTATTCTTCAAATTTTTCTTTGCTGCCTACTTGCCCAATAAAATAATTCATTCTTCTATCCAACTCATTTTCAATTTCCTCATTATTTATCACAATACTATCGTGATTAGCTTGCGCCACCATTAATTTTTGCAACATCATTTGCTGATAAATATAACATCTCGAGTTGGCGTTGATAGGCGCATTTTGAGCCGCCATTTGATTTAATTGTTGTTGAATATCTGATTGTAAAACAATTTTATTATCCACTATTCCAACTATTTTGTCGGCAATTTTATCTTGTGCTAAAATTCTATTTACACTTATCAATAAAATAAAACCCACAATAATACTTTTAGCCATGCGTTTGTTCTTCACTTATTTAATTTAAAATATTTAATAAAAACGATTTAACGCAAAAATACATTTTGTTATTGCATTTAGTTGATAATAACTAAATATTTGGAATAATTTTGCAACCAATTATGAATGAAAGAATAGGAAACCGAGGTCCGATTACACCAGTAATTTTGAATATTATTATTATCAATTTAATATTCTTCATTGCCAAATTTGTGTTTGGCATGAGTGGAAATTTAGATTTAGATAAATTTTTGGGGTTACATTTTCCATTAAATAATAAATTTAAAGTTTGGCAAATCATTACGCACATGTTTATGCATGCCGATGTGTTTCATATTTTTTTAAACATGCTTTCCTTATGGATGTTTGGAACCGTGTTAGAAAAAGTGTGGGGTGCAAAACGATTTTTGATATTTTATTTTGTAACGGGCATTGGCGCAGCATTTTGTTATTTAGGATATGAATATTTTAGCTACCTGCAAGCAATCGCATCTGCCGATTTATTTATTCAACATCCATCCGCAAATGCATTTATTACTTTTCTACAAAAAAATCATTTACAAGCCACTGATGATATACTTAGCCAAGTAAGCATATGGAAATCGAACCCAAATAATGTGCAATTAATTGATTCATTTAAAAGTATTGTAGCCGATTACAAATTGAATTTAGCAGATTCTTCAAGATTTGCAGCACCTATGATTGGTGCATCTGGGGCTGTGTATGGCGTATTGTTGGGCTATGGTTATTTATTTCCAAACAGCATTATTTACTTTCAATTTTTCATTCCAATTAAAGCAAAATATTTAGTTTTAATTTATGCTGGTATCGAACTTTTTTCAACTTGGCAAAACTCAGCCGGTGATAACATTGCTCATGTAGCTCATTTGGGTGGAATGCTATTTGGGTTTATTTTAATTTATTATTGGAACAAAAAAAATAGAACCACTTTCTATTAATATTGATATAGAAATTAATGACTAACAAAAAATTAAACTTTGCTGTAGTAGGTTGTGGAAACATTGGTACAAGGCATTTGCATGTATTATTGCAAAATAAAAATGCCAATGTAATAGCTGCTTGTGATATTGAAAAAAGTAAAAATCCTTCTTCAATAATTACAGGCAATTATATTTTTACAACTTCATTTAATGAAATAATTACTAACCCAAAAATTGATATTGTAAATATTTGTACGCCCCATCATTTGCATGCATCAATGAGTATTGAAGCATTAAAAAATGGTAAGCATGTATTGGTTGAAAAGCCAATGTGCTTAACATCATCAGATGCAAAAAAAATGAATGCAGCAGCAATAAAATACAATCGTCAATTAATTGTTGTAAAACAAAATAGATACAATTTTCCTGTTGAAGAAGTTGATAAATTATTAGCAAAAAATAAATTAGGAAAAATAATAGAAGCCCATTGTAATATACTTTGGAATAGGAATGATGCTTATTACAACAAATCTAATTGGAGAGGGAAATTAAAAACAGAATCGGGTGCTTTATTTACACAAGGCAGCCATTTTATTGATTTATTAACGCATTGGTTTGGCGAAATAAAAACAGCACAAGCCGCCATCAGTACGCTTAATCATAAAATAGAGATTGATGATAGCGGCAACTCAACTGTGAAATTTGAAAACGGAACAATTGGAAAAATTATTTGGAGTAATAATGTTTTTGAAAAAAACTATGAAGGCAGTATTACACTTTTTGGCGAAAAAGGAACGGTAAAAATTGGTGGACAATATTTGAATACAATTGAATATTGGAATATTAAAAATATTAATTGTCCATCTCAATTATCTAATGATGATGCCCCAAATCAATACCAAAGCGGTTATCAAGGTAGTAGTAGCAATCATCATAAAGTATTTGATGCAGTAATAGATTTAATTTTATTTAATAAAAAAGTGAAGTTGGTACAAGGCGATGAAGCTGTAAAATCAATTTCGAGTATCGAAAAAATATATAAAGCGGCTAAGCAATTTTAACCGCTTTATGTTTTAGTTATTTAGGTACTTCGCTGCTATTTTCAGGTTGCTCATCCGAGCTATCATAGGCTTTAATAATTTGTTTTACTAATCGATGACGAACCACATCGCTTTCGCCTAATCTAACAATTGCAATTCCATCAATATCTTTTAAAATATCTAATGCTTTATACAAACCACTGCGTTGATATTTTGGTAAATCTACTTGCGTTAAATCGCCAGTGATAATGGCTTTGGCGCTTGGTCCTATTCTGGTTAACAACATTTTTAATTGCAAATCAGTAGTGTTTTGTGCTTCATCTAAAATAATAAAAGCATTATCTAAAGTTCTACCTCTCATAAATGCTAATGGAGCAATTTCGATAACTCTATTTGCCATATAATATTGCAATTTATCAGCAGGAATCATATCATCCAATGCATCATATAAAGGGCGTAAATAAGGATCAATTTTTTCTTTTAAATCGCCAGGTAAAAAGCCTAAACTTTCGCCAGCTTCAACAGCAGGCCGAGTTAATACAATTTTTTTAACCCATTTATTTTTCAAAGCCCTTACTGCCAAAGCCACAGCAGTATAGGTTTTGCCCGTACCAGCTGGCCCAATGGCAAATACCACATCATTTTTTTCGGCGGCAGCTACTAATTTTTTTTGATTTTCGGTTCTACTTTTTACCACATGCCCATTTGTACCATACACTATTACATCTTCGGTCATATCGGGCATACTTATTTCGTGACTGGCTTCATCGCCACCCACAAGGCTTTCAACACTTCTATCGCTTACTTTGCCATATTTTTCAACCAATGAAATAATTTGGTAAATCTTCTCTTCCAATAATTCTCTATCTTTTTGATTGCCCAACAATTTAATGGCACTACCCCTTGCATTAATTTTTACTTCAGGAAAATAGCGGCGCAAAATTTCCAATTTAGAATTATTAATTCCAAAAAAATCAACAGGGTTAATGCCTTCGAGATGAATTGTGGTTTCGTTCATAGTAAGTTGTATTTATTTTTAATAAAAATGAATGTAAGCGTTTACCTTTGCATTTGTAAATATATAACACTCCAACCAGCTTTTGCAAACACAGTTAATAACACTTACAAGTGATTTTGGAACCAATGATGGTTCGGTAATGCTTATGAAATTAGCTATTTCAAAAGTATTACCCAATGTGGCATATACAGATTTTAGCCATTCAATTAAACCATTTCAAATATCGCATGCTGCTTATTTGGTAGATAATTTATATCAACAATTTGAAGAAGGCTCTATTCATTTATTAATGGTAAATGTTTTTGCAAATAGAAACGATGAACTAAAAGCTGTTAGGTACAAAAATCATTTATTTGTTGCCATTGATAATGGTATTTTTTCGTATTTATTTAAAGATGAAAAAGTAGATATTGTTTCATTTGGAAAGCTACACGAATCGCAATTTTTCTATCAACACATTGCAAAATCAATTGCTGAATTAATAGAAATAAAAAATACTAAATGGATAAATAACGATTCAAATGATTACAAAAAACTTTTGCCGCATCCATTTAAAATAACTGAAAACAGCATCACTGGCTGGATTTGGTTCATTGATGATTTTGGTAATTTAATTTCTAATATTCATCGCAATAAAATTGAACATCTTATTACCGATAAAAAAATTAGTATTAATTATGGTTATAAAGAACAACTTGCCAAAATTGAAACACATTTATTTAATGTAAAACCTTATGAGCCTGTTGCCTATTTTAATCAATTTGGATATTTAGAAATTGGTATTAGAAATTATAACATCAGCAAAATTTTTAACCTAAAAGAAGGCGATACCATTAAAATTATTTTTGAATAAAAAACTATGATTATCAGAATTGTAAAGCTGTCATTCAAGCCCGAAGCCATTTCTACGTTTATTGAAATTTTTAATCAATCGCAGCCACTCATCAAAAATTTTGATGGCTGCCTTCATGTTGAATTACTGAACGATATTAATCATAAAAATATTTTTTTTACTTATAGTCATTGGCAAACCGAAAATGATTTGAATAATTATCGTCAATCAGATTTATTTAGCGAAGTATGGGCAAAAACAAAAATCCATTTTAATGATAAGCCCGAAGCATGGAGTGTAGCACAATTTGTTTAATAGAAAACCATACATGATTACAAATAAAATTTCTACTAAAGTTTTAATTATTGGCGCTGGCCCTGGCGGAGCAGCCACAGCCTTGTATTTGGCAAAGGCAGGTATTGAGTGTGTGTTGGTAGATAAAGCAAAATTTCCACGAGATAAAATATGTGGCGATGCACTAAGCGGCAAAGTGTTGGATAGATTACGTGAAATAAATCCAGAATTGATTTCGGCTTTTGAAAAAATGAATGTGCAAGTGCCTTGCTACGGCGTTGAGTTTGTAGCACCCAATTTAGAATCGATAAAACTGCCATTTAAAAAAGATTTTAAAACCAATAAAACCACACCGGGCTTTGTAGCCAAGCGAATTGATTTTGATAATTTTTTGATTGATGAAGTAAAACGTCAGCCCTTGATTCATTTGTATGAAGAAACTGATATTGCATCATTTGAATTAAAAGATGAAAAATGGTTGATAAAAAATGATGACGGCAGTTTTGAATGCCTTGCTGATATGGTAATTGCAGCCAATGGTGCTCATTCGCAATTTAGTAAACGAATTGGAAAAATAGAAGTGGAGCATCAGCATTATTGCGCTGGCTTACGAGCTTATTATAAAGGCATTGAAGGATTGAGCGAATACAATTTTATTGAATTGCATTTTTTAAAAGAATTTTTGCCTGGTTATTTTTGGATTTTTCCATTACCCGATGGCACTGCAAACGTAGGCGTAGGAATGCGTAGCGACCATGTAAGTAGCCGAAAGGTAAATTTAAAAAAAGAAATGCTGCATATTATTGAAACCAATCCTGCATTAAAAATACGGTTTAAAAATGCTGAATTGATAGACGATATAAAAGGATATGGATTGCCATTAGGTAGTAAAAAAAGAAACATAAGCGGTGATAGATTTATGTTAGTAGGCGATGCTGCATCACTAATTGACCCTTTTACTGGCGAAGGTGTAGGCAACGCCATGCTTAGTGGAAAATTGGCGGCTATGCAAGCTATAACTTGTATGAATAAAAATAATTTTACTGCTGCCGAAATGAAAAATTATGATGTAGCAATTAATGCAACATTGGGCGATGAATTGCAATTAAGTTATCGCTTACAACAATTGGTAAATAATAAATGGTTGTTTAATTGGATAGTACGAAAAGCCAATCGCAGCAAGCTTTTGCAAGATACATTAATTAATATGTTTGAAAATTTAGAAGTACGTGAACAATTTAAAAAGCCAAGTTTTTATTTTAAATTGTTGTTTAATTTGAAGTAGGCAAATTTGATTAGAAACCTCTTTTATTTTTCAGGCTCAGTAAAAACAGCGTCCAGCAATTTTTGGTTCACTTTGTAATTACTAAAATGTAAAGTAATAAAGCCAGCCGTTCGGCTATTGTAATTTTTATTGCTGCTACTTTTCGAATTAATATCAACAGCCAAAGCTTTCGGAATTTTGAATTTAGCAATATCAACTGTAAACAAAATTTTGCTGGGCAGTGTATTATTTTCGGCATAAGTATTATCCATTTGAATTGTGCCATTGCTTTTTGTAGTAAGCTGCGAACGCATAACCAAAGCGGTTTTTGAGTCAATCCAAAATTTTCCTAAAATCATATCACCATCCTTATTCGGAATTACGGTTACTATTTTGCACACACAATTTTCTATTTTTTCTTCACCACTAATAATTGCGGTGTAAGAATTTGTATCAGCCAAAAGTGTTAAAGCATAAGCTGGATTTTCTTTTGGTAAAAACACAATACCATGCGTTCGTACTCTAAATTTATTGGGCTTTTTAAAAAAAACTTTTCCTTTTATGGTTTGAATATTTACCGATGGAATATTGAAATCCATTTTTAAATCAGCTGAATAATCTTGTACGCTGTTAAATTTTTTATTCACCACAGCAATTAATTGCTTAGGATTTTGTGCCATTAATTGCATTGAAAAAAGCAGCAAAAGAAAGCCAGTAAAAAATATTTTTTGTTTCATTATTTAACTTTGAATGTCTTTATTGTTGAAGTGATACAACGAAATTCCTAAAAATGCAGCAATGTGCAAAAGCAGTACTGATAAGGATTCTATGATTTGCATTTTATCAAGCGGATTATCAAAAAGATTTCGCCAAATAATCATGTGGGTGGTAAACAAAAATGGTTTGATGTAATCAAATATCGGCACTTCGATAGTGCCAATGATAGTAAAAACAATAATGACAGCCATGCTAATAATAATTGGTCCAATGGAATTATCAGTAAAACAAGAGAGCATCATCGAGAAAGAAGAAACAACCACTAAACTTATAATGGCAACTAAAAATGCAAACATAAATCGCCACAACACATCTGTTGAACGAAGTATAATTAACGACTCACTTTTGATGACAATAATATCGCCATTGCCAAATATTAATCGGCTTAAACCCAATGCCAGCAAGCCCAGCCAAGCTACCAAACAAATAGTGTAGATAGTGCCAGCAAAATATTTTGATAGTAAAATTTGAATTCGTGAAAATGGTTTTGTGGCTAATAATCTAATCGTGCCTGTGGCTGCTTCGCCCGAAATTAAATCGCCAGTTACCAAAGCCACCATCAATGGCATTTGCAGAATTAATGTTTGCAAAATGATAAAGCAAATTTGATTGCCATTTAAAATATTGCCTTGCATCACAAATGTTTGTTGCAAATTTTGAAACACAAAATTGATGTAGCTATCGCCTTGCAAGTACAAAGCAAATTGAATCAACAAAATAACAACGGTAACAGCTAAAAAACCAATGTAGCTCCGTGGTTTGGTGATTATTTTATACAACTCAACTAAAATTAATTGCAGCATTTTTTTGTTTAAGAATGAGTAAGTTTTAAAAAATAATCTTCTAATTTTTTGCGGTATTGAATGGCATACAATTCCACTTTGCTTTCATTCAAATAATTTATTAGCGAAGGAATTTCTTCTTTTGATAATCGAAAAATGATTTGTTTTTTATCTGTTGAAATTTCATTTTTATTCCATTTTGAATTTTGTAAAGCAGCTTGTAATTGAGCAATAACAATAGGTTCAACATACACCATCAAATCTTCGTTTGAAAGTAAATCGTTCACTTTGCCTTGCACCGCCACTTCGCCTTTGTTAATAATTGCCATGCTATCGGCAATCAATTCTATCTCACTTAAAATGTGTGATGACAGCACTACAGTTTTATTCATTTCATTTTTCAGTCGCAAAATTAAATTTCGCAAATCGATGATGCCTTGTGGGTCTAAGCCAGTGGTGGGTTCATCTAAAATTATTAAATCGGGATTGTGAATTAAAGCTTGTGCAATGCCCAGCCTTTGCTTCATGCCGTGGCTGTAAGTACTCACTTTATCATTGGCTCTACCTTGCAAACCAACCAACTCAAACATTTCATCAACTAATTTTTGAGTAGGATTTATTTTACTCATTTTAGCAAACAACTCTACATTTTTTCGAGCTGATAAGTATAAATAAAAATCGGGCTTTTCGATAATGCAGCCAATGTTTTGCAAAATTTCATTTCGTTTTTCAAACAAATTTTTTTCAAAA
>JBEEMV010000267.1:0-8534 GCA_041192505.1 Bacteroidota bacterium | reverse complement strand
TGACAAAAGAAGTAGAAGCCAATGCTTTAATAGCAACAACTAGAAGTGGCTATACAGCCTTTATGGTAAGCAGTTTCAGACCGCATTGCCCTATTTATGTTTTTACAGATAGAATTGAATTGGTAAATCAATTAAGTTTGAGTTGGGGTGTAAGTCGTACTTTTTATTTTCCGAATATGGATACTATTGATGAAATGATTAAAGGCACACATTTGATTTTAAAAGGCAGAAAATTAATTCAATCAGGCGATGTGGTAATCAATACAGGCTCGATGCCTATTGAAGCCGAACTGCCAACTAATATGGTTAAGATTACAAAAGTGAGTTGATATTTTTTTTGAAGTAATTTTTATTCAGGATAATTCATGAATTACTTTTAAGAAAAAAATTTATGTCGCCAACTATTTTTTTGGTTTGTATTCTAATTTATTTCGCTGGGTTATATGGCGTTGCTTGGTACACATCTCGTGGAGCAACAGAACATTCTTTTTTTGTTGGTGGTAGGCAAAGTAATTGGTTGGTGGTGGCTTATGGAATGATTGGCACATCATTAAGCGGCGTAACATTTATGAGTGTTCCTGGCGCAGTTGAGAGCAAACACTTTGTTTATTTCGGAATTGTAGTTGGCTATTTCATTGGATATTATGCCGTGGCTTTTGTTTTATTGCCGCTGTATTATCGCTTACAACTCACCTCTATTTACCATTATTTATTGCAACGCTTTGGTAATACAACTTACAAAACAGGCTCACTATTTTTTATTGTAAGTCGCACTATGGGCGCTACCATTCGAATGTATTTGGTTATTAATGTTTTGCAACTTTTTATTTTAGATGCTTGGCATGTACCATTTCCTGTTACTACTTTAATTATTTTAGTAATGATTTGGTTGTACACTTTTAAAGGTGGTGTAAAAACAATTGTATGGACAGATATGCTGCAAACCACTTTTATGTTGCTGGCTTTAGGCGTTTGTGTTTGGTTTATCAAAAATAATTTAGGATTAAATTTTGAAACCATGTGGCAAAATTTTTCATTAAAAGGCTACAATAAAATTTGGGAAACCGATTACCATTCGCCTGTATTTTTTCTGAAACAAATTATTGGTGGTGCATTTGTAACCATTGCCATGACAGGGCTTGACCAAGAAATGATGCAAAAAAATATCAGTTGCAAAACATTAGGCGATGCACAAAAAAACATGATTTCGTTTAGCTTTATTTTATTGCTAGTGAATTTTGTGTTTTTGGTTTTAGGCGGTTTATTGTATTTATATGTTGATGCCAATCACATTATTAAACCCACATCGGCTGATGAATTATTTCCAATTATAGCGTTACATTATTTACCACCTGTGGTTGCATTATTATTTATTATTGGTTTGATAAGTGCATTGTTTCCAAGCGCCGATGGTGCTATTACAGCGCTTACCACTTCTATTTGTGTTGATGTATTAGGCATCAATAAAAATGAAAAATTGAACGATGATGAAAAAAAGAAAATTCGTCAACGTGTTCAATTAAGTGTAATTGCAGCATTTTTGCTTTGCATCATTATTTTCAAAATCATTAATGAAAAATCAATTATTGATTTGTTGTTGTTAATTGCATCATACACCTATGGACCATTATTGGGATTGTATGCTTTTGGTCTATTATTAAAAAGAAAAATTACAGATAAATACTCGTGGATAGTTTGTATTGCAGCGCCTCTGTTGTGCTATTGCTTAAATCAATTAAATATAAATTATGATATTTTGCATGGTTACAAATTAGGAATGGAATTACTAATCATTAATGGTTTAGCAACATACACAGGCTTGTTGTTTATTTCAAAAAAGGAAATTGCTTAATTATTTTTTAAAAGTTTTCATCAATTTATTGTTCACTTCATCCACTTCAATTTGTTGAATACAACTGCATGATGCAGGTTTGTTTTTGCAAGTGTGGCAATTTTTCTCTATCACCAAATAATCAGCTTTTTCGCCAATCGGTTTCCAGCGTTGAGGAAAAATTGGCCGCATGGGTGCATACAAACCAATTGCTCGTTTGCCCAGCATGGATGCTATATGTAGTGGCCCAGTGCTAGCCGCAATTAATCCATCGCATTGATTGATAAAAGAAATAAATTCGGGCAAAGTAAATTTTCCAGTTACATCGTGTACATGATTAGGTAAGGTTTTTAGCCAATCATTCAGCAATAATTTTTCAGCATCATTACCTGTAATAAAAATATTGAATTGAGATGCAGGTAATTTTTTAATAAGCTGCAAATACTTATCCAAAGCCCATTCACGAGCACTTCCTTTTGATTTTGGATGTAAAATTAAATTGAATTTATTGTCATCAATCAATTTTGCAGCTTCATGTTGCAACGATTTTGGTTGTTGCAAATTGTAAAATGAAAATAATTTTTCTGCTTCGCAATTTATGGTTTGTAACAAACTTTTGGTTAACAAAATATTCAATTGTGCTTCGTGCAAATTAGAATTTTTGCGATGTAATGAAACTAATTGATTGCAGGTAAACCAATGATAGAAGCGGCTTTTAGTGCCAATTCTGATTTTTATTTTTGCCAATTTTGCTGCTTGTGCAATTTCTTTTTTAGGGAAAACATGAACAATACAATCGGCATTAATTGCTTTTAAAAATTCAGATTGTTCTTTGGCGGATTTATTTTTTACATCATCCCAATTATAAAAAGCATCTACATTTTTCGAAAGCGCAATAATTGGTTCGGTGTATGAATTTCCAAGAAATGAAATTTTACAATCGGAGTTTTCACTTTTCAAAATACCACATAATGGCAGTGTTAAAACTACATCGCCAATGGCATCGGTTCGTGAAATGAGAATATGTTTGGGCGAAGGTTTCAATTAAAATGTTTTAATATTTTCAGGAAGCATCAACTTTATTTTCTTTATAATGATAGGCAAAGCAAGCGAACCTTTTTGTTGTTTTAATTTTTTATTGAACCAAATTCTTCGATGTGCTACTAGTTGATTTAAAGATAAATATTGCATAAATGCACCATAAAAAATAAAATCTGCCCATAGCCATCTTACTAGTAGATTTAGCCACAGCAAAGCACTCCAAGGCAAGAGCTGATACATTGGCAAATGAATATGATGCAAAATTATTTTGTTTCTTCGGGCAATGGCGCTTACTTTTTTCTTCTTAAAATTCGATTCGATTGTAGATGAAGTTTGATGATAACATTTTGCATCCTCTTCAAAATAACAACACCAACCCATGCGCCATGCTTTAATTCCCAAATCAACATCTTCTTGATAAAATGGTGAATAAATTTCATCAAAGCCACCTAACAACATCAACTTATTTCTATTCATTAATGCATTGGCTCCCGATAAAAAAAGAGTAGGTATTTTTTGATTTTTCTTATTTGTTAATTGTTCATAGTTTATCGTTCCAATTACCTGAAATCCTTTACTAGCAGGGTATTTAGCGCTATCAATTAATTGTTTGGTTTGTTCATCATAAATACTTCCCATCACACCAAAACAATTTTCATCAGCCAAATATTTCGCTAATGGCTCGAAATAATTTTCATCTAAACTAATATCACTATTCAATGCAAAAACCCAATTGTGGTTTGCAAGTTTAATTCCGCTGTTAATGTTTTTAGAAAAGCCTCCATTGATTTTATTTTCTACTAAAATTATTTCAGGATAATAGTTTTTTAGAAATAAAACTGAATCATCGGTTGAAGCATCATCGGCTATTATTATTTCAAATTGCCAACCTGATTTTTTAGCAGCAGTCATCACACTTGGAAGATTTTTTTCTAACAAGTGTTTGCCGTTGTAGTTGGGGATGATGATGGAGAGTGAGTTAGTCAATTTTTATAATTACGCTTGCTGTGTCACAATCATTAAAAACAGATTTAAAAGAACCTTTCCAGCTACTGTTGTTTATTTTATAAGAAATACTTGGCAATACTTTTTTTATTTCTGAATCATTTAAGTAATGGATTTCTGATTGCCAATACGGGGATGTTGAAACGATTATTTGTCCATTTACAAATGGACCATTTTTTTTAAGATAGTTGTTAGCGGCATCATAAATATTAAATTGCATGATATCAGAAGACGTATAGGTACTATCAACATCTAATACAATTTTCAAAAAATTTGATTTCTTAATATAGTACCCCAAATTAGAAACATTCGCAACTATTGTACTTTTATAAAACATATCATTATCACTAAATCCAACACCCCATTCGTCTCCTTTTGTTTTTCCATTTAAAACAAAAAAGCCTTTCTCGTCTGTAGTGACAGTGGCTATATCTTGATAATATATTTTACCGCCAAAACGAGTATTTCGATAATCATAAAAATATACTTTTTGGTTTTTTAATGGCTCTTTTGTACAGCCCTGATAAATATATCCTGAAGCTGTCACATCTTTCTCTTTTTTACATGAAAGAAATACTATTGCCAGCAAAAAAAATAAACCCAAATTGAAGTGTCGCATAATAATTAAATTATTTTTATCAAAACTAAGAACCATTTTCATTCATCTCCCCAAACTTTAGTTCCATCGCTGCAATTGGCACAGATGTCTATATTTTTTCTTGACACAGAAAGTTGTTTTCTGAAATTTTTATACTGCTCGTTGTGCCAAATTTCTTTAAAACTTTTGTTTTTCAAATCACCTAAATGATGTGTAGCATCTTTATCAAAACAACACGGCACCACTAAACCATCCCAACTAATAACACAGCTGTGTTGCAACTTCCAGCAATGATTAGCTAATTTATTTTTGATTTTATAAGTGCCATCATTTTGTTTGGCATATCTCGAATATTTATCAATAGTAGGTATTAATGAATTGCCATTTTCAAAATCATAAATCTGTGCTGTTTTAAATTTCACATCATCTACTCCAATTTCTTTGGCTAATTTTTTCACTTCTTCAATTTGATGTTCGTTGGGTTTCACCACCAAAAACTGAAAAAATATATAAGGCGTTTTGCTATTTAATTCCTTCTTCCATTTCACAATATTCTTTGCGCCAGCTAAAACTTTTTCAATATTTCCACCCACACGATATTGCTCATACACATCTTGTGTGGTACCATCTAAGGAAATAATTAATCTGTCCAAACCACTTTCCACAGTACGTTTGGCGTTTTCATCGGTTAAATAATGTGCGTTGGTTGACGTGGCTGTGTAGATTTTTTTATCGTTGGCATATTTCACCATTTCTAAAAAATCGGGATTCAAATAAGGTTCGCCTTGAAAATAGAAAATCAAATACAACAACTCTTTATGCATATCATCAATCGTTGTTCTGAAAAAATCTTTTTGCAACATGCCAGTTGGTCGAGTGAATGCTCGTAAACCACTTGGACATTCAGGGCAACGCAAATTGCAACTGGTTGTAGGTTCAAACGAAATAGTAATGGGCATGCCCCATTGAATAGGTTTACCCGTCCATTTCGAAAAATAAAAACTGGCTAATACTTTATAAGCATTAACTATTCTACGAACTGAAAGTTTTGAAACAAGATTAAGTGTATCGGTAATGTTTATTTGCACATTGCAAATGTAATTATGTATTGCCAGTATTTAATACCCAAAAAAAGAAACAATAAACATCGCTTCATCTGATAACTGAAATGTAGAATAGCCATTAACCAATTACAATTAATTTATTTTAGCAACATCTAAATTCATAAACCACATGTCAGCAGCATTTGAAGTAATAGGCGGTAAAAAATTAAGTGGCGAAATAACGCCACAAGGTGCAAAGAACGAGGCTTTGCAAATTATTTCGGCAGTAATGCTTACACCCGAAAAAGTTACTATCAGCAATATTCCGCAAATACGGGATGTATTGGCATTGATAGATTTGATGAGAGATTTTGGTGTGATAGTTACCAAAATAGCTGATGATACTTATTCATTTGAAGCTAAAGAAGTGAATATGGATTTTATGCAAACCGAAGATTTTAGAAAAAAAGGTGGCGCTCTTCGTGGTTCGGTGATGATTGTAGGACCATTATTAGCCAGATATAAGAAAGCTTATTTGCCAAAACCTGGTGGCGATAAAATAGGTAGACGAAGATTAGATACTCACTTTATTGGGTTTCAGAATTTAGGTGCAAAATTTAATTTCGATTCAACTGACAGTTTTTTTAGTATTGATGCTAAAGAATTAAAAGGCTGCTATATGTTACTGGATGAAGCATCGGTAACGGGTACGGCAAACATAGTAATGGCGGCTTGTTTGGCTAAAGGCACAACAACAATTTTTAATGCAGCCTGCGAACCTTATTTGCAACAACTTTGTAAAATGTTGAACCGAATGGGTGCAAAAATTACGGGCATTGGCAGTAATCTTTTAACTATTGAAGGTGTAGAAAAACTAGGAGGAACAAAGCATCGCATGTTGCCCGATATGATTGAAGTAGGTAGCTTTATTGGGTTAGCAGCCGCCACACAATCTGATATTACTATAAAAGATGTAGGCTATGAATATTTAGGATTGATACCAACTGTATTTAAAAGATTGGGAATTGATTTTGAATTAGTAAATGGCGATGATTTATTGGTAAGAGGCAGTAAACCTTTCGAGATACAAACCTTTATTGATGGCTCAATATTAACGGTTGACGATGCACCTTGGCCAGGCTTTACACCCGACTTGATTAGTATCGTTTTGGTTACTTCTATTTTTTCAAAAGGGTCGGTTTTGATTCATCAAAAGATGTTTGAAAGCCGCTTATTTTTTACTGATAAATTAATTGAAATGGGTGCTCAAATTATTTTGTGTGATCCACATCGTTGTACTGTTATTGGTAATAATCGTCAATACCAACTAAGAGGAATAAGTATGACAAGCCCCGATATTAGAGCTGGTGTGGCTTTGCTGATAGCTGCTTTGTCAGCAAAAGGCAAATCAACTATTCATAATATTGAACAAATTGATAGAGGCTATCAGTTTATTGATAAGCGATTGATTGCATTGGGTGCTGATATAAAAAGGATTTAAAATAGTATAAGATATTACCACATAGCAACATTAGAAAACAATAGAGTACTTATTTAAATGATTACACGAAAATATTTAGATGATTTAACTTATAAAATTATAGGAGCTGCTATTGAAGTAAACAGAGAATTAGGGCCAGGATTGCTTGAAAGCATTTATCATAAATGTTTATGGCACGAACTTAAATTAAGAGAAATAAATTTTGAGTCTGAAAAATTGGTTCCTGTATTTTATAAAGGTTTACAAACAGAAACAGATTTACGTTGTGATTTTTATATTGAGAATTGTTTGGTGATTGAAATTAAATCTGTTGAATCTATGTTGCCTATTCACGAAGCACAATTATTAACTTATATGAAATTGTTAAAAGCTCCAAAGGGAATTTTAATCAATTTTAATAGTTCAAATATTTTTAAAAACGGACAAAAAACTTTTGTAAATAAACATTTTGACGAACTACTATGATTTCTTATGTCTCTATGTTGTAAAATAAAATAGCAATGATAAAATTTGGCGTATTGGGTGCAGGGCATTTGGGCAGAATTCATTTGCAACAATTATTATTAATTGATGGAATTGAAGTAGTTGGGTTTTATGATCCATTTGATGAAAATGCCGCAAAGGCTCAAGCCATGGGCGTTAAACGATTTGATTCGGTTGAAAAATTAATTGATTCTGTAGATGCTATGGATATTCCAAGCACTACTACTACGCATTATGAAAATGCAGTAGCATGTTTGAAAAAGAAAAAACATGTGTTTGTAGAAAAGCCTTTAACCAATACTTTAGAAGAAGCAAAACATTTAATTACGCTTATTCAAGAAGCTGGTGTAAAAGGTCAGGTTGGTCATGTTGAAAGATTTAATCCTGCATTTTTATCTATTCAAGATAGAGAGTTAAACCCTATGTTTATTGAATGTCATCGCTTAGCACAATTTAATCCACGTGGCGCCGATGTGGCTGTGGTATTGGATTTAATGATACACGATATTGATATTATTTTATCTATTGTAAAATCATCAGTAAAAAAAATAAGCGCAAGTGGTGTAGCTATTGTTAGCGATACACCAGATATTGCAAATGCAAGATTAGAGTTTGATAATGGTTGTGTGGCTAACATTACAGCCAGTCGTATATCTTTAAAAAAGATGCGCAAAATGCGATTGTTTCAACGTGATGCTTATATAGGAATAGATTTTTTAGAAAAGAAAACGGAAGTATGCCGTTTAAGTTCTACGGCTGAAGATGATGATTGGGCAATACCTGTTGAATTGGGAAATGACAAGAAAAAATTTATCCATTTTGAAGCACCTAAAGTAGATGAAAATAATGCTATTAAAATGGAATTAGAATTTTTTAGAGATGCCATTATTAACGATACCGAAACCCGTGTACCTTTTTTAGATGGCTATAATGCTATGCTAATTGGGCATGAAATATTAAATAAGATTAAACAAAATAATACAGCTTAATTTAGCGTTGTATTTACACTTTTAACTTCTTAATTTTTACCAT